>SVTB01000029.1 GCA_015064015.1 Oscillospiraceae bacterium
GGCGTCCAAAATCAGCTCGTCGTGTACCTGTAAAATGAGCTTAGCATCCAGACCGCTCTCACTGAGCCGCTTGTGGACGCGGATCATGGCGAGCTTGATGATGTCGGCGGCTGTCCCTTGGATGGGGGAGTTCATGGCCACCCGCTCGCCAAACTTCTTGCGCATCTTGTTGGACTCCGCCAGCTCGGGGATGAGACGGCGGCGGCCCAGTTCGGTGGTCACATAGCCCTGATCGTAGGCTGCCTGAATGATGTCCTTTAGATATTTGTCGATTTGAGGATAAGAGTGGAGATAGCTCTCGATATAGGACTTGGCCTCAGCGCGGGAGATGTGCAGATCCTCGGCCAGTGAAAAATCGCCCATGCCGTACATGATGCCAAAGTTGACGGCCTTGGCCTTCTTGCGAAGCTCAATGGTCACAGCCTCGGGAGGCACACCAAAGACACGGGAGGCCGTGTCGGTGTGAATGTCAAAACCACCCAAAAAGGCGGAGCGCATAGCCTCGTCCCCCGCGATGGCCGCCAAAAGACGAAGCTCGATCTGGGAGTAGTCGGCGTCGATCAAGACACGATCGGGGGCAGAGGCCACGAAGAAGCGGCGCAATTCCCGCCCCAGCTCGGTGCGGATGGGGATGTTTTGCAGATTGGGCTCAGCGGAGGACAAGCGCCCCGTGGCGGTGCCCGTTTGCTTGAAGGTGGTGTGGATGCGGCCCTCGCTGTCGGCCACTTTCAAAAGGCCGTCCACATAAGTGGATTTCAGCTTGGTGACCTGGCGGTATTCCAGAATGTCCTCAATGATGGGATGATACTTTTTCAGCTTTTCCAGCACCTCGGCGTTGGTGGAATAGCCTGTCTTGGTCTTTTTATCGGTGGGGAGCATGAGCACCTCAAAGAGGATTTCACCTAACTGCTTGGGGGAATTGATGTTGAAATCCCGTCCTGCGTAGGTGAAAATGCGGGACTCCAAATCCGTAGCCAAGGCATCAAGAATGAGTCCGTACTTTCGGATGGCCTCAGGTTCTACCTTAAATCCGATCAGCTCCATGTCGCACAGCACGGCACAGAGGGGCATTTCAATGTCGAAAAATACCTTCTCTTGCTGTGTGTTCTTCAGCTCGGTGAGCAGAGGCGTATAGAGATCATAAATATATCCAACCGTAGCGATCTCCTCCTTGGGTGTATTTCCAAGGAAAGAAATGCACAGCCTGTCAAGATCAAAGGTACCCATGCCCGCGTTGATGACGTAAGCTGCCAGCATGATATCAAAGTAACAGCCGCGGTAGGAGATGCTCATGGCAGAAAGCTGCTTATACAAACTCTTGGCATCAAAGGTGATGATCTCATGCCCCGCATCGTTCAAAAAGGCGGAAAACGCCTGGCTGTCTGACATTTGACCGATATATCCTTCAGCACCGTTCCACAGGGACAAAAAACCGTCCTCGCTGAGGTGCAGAGCGTATTTGCCAGAGGGCAGGGAGGTCAGAACATTGGAGGTGAGGGGTTTTAAAACGGATGTCAGACACTCTGTCTTTTCGGCGGCAATGGAGCCGGCTGTCTCGGCGGCCTCCGCAGAGGTGTCATTACCTTGCAGGTCAAAGCGCTTGATGAAGCCCGAAAACTCATATTTTACGCACAACTCATATAAAGCTGTTTTGTCCATGGGGCGGCAAGAGATCTCATCCAAGGTCAGCCCCAAGGGAGCTTCACGGCAGATACGCGCCAAGGTTTGAGAGAGGTATGCGCTGTCCTTGCCTTCTTCCAGCTTTTTGCGGACGGAGGGTGTGTGCTTGGCAGTGGGAAGAGCTTCGTAGATGCCATCCAAAGAGCCGAATTCCGAGATCAGCTTGAGGGCGGTTTTTTCTCCAATACCGGGAACGCCGGGGATGTTGTCCGAGCTGTCTCCCATGAGGGCCTTGACGTCCACAAACTGATCGGGACGCACGCCGTATTTTTCTGTGAAGGCTGCTTCATCCATGAGCTTGGTCTCGGTGTTGCCCGCCAAAAGCACGCGGGAGGTGGTGCTGATGAGCTGAAGGGAGTCCTTGTCTCCCGTCAAGACGTAGGCCTCGCAGGGCTCTTCGTAGTTTTCGGCCATAGCTACCAGGGTGCCGAGGATGTCATCAGCTTCATATCCGGGACAGTCCAATACGTTGAGTCCCAATGCCTCGGACAGTGGTCGGGATGCAGGCATCTGCTCCCTGAGCTCGTCGGGCATGGCGTGGCGGCCCGCCTTGTAGGCATCGTACATTTTATGGCGGAAGGTGGGTTCTTTTAAATCATATGCGATGACGGCAAAATCAGGCTTGATGGCTTCCAACTGCTTGGAGATCACGTTGACCAGACCGTACAGGGCGTTGGTATGAAAGCCCTCGCGGTTGGTGAGCAGGCGGATGCCGTAGAAGGAACGGTTGAGGATGCTGTTGCCGTCGATACAGAGCAATTTTTTCATGTGTGTCACTCCGTTGGTTATTTCTGCTATATCGGTGCTTTTGTATATAAATATAATAATACACCTTATACAGTATACCACGAAGCGAAGGGCTTGTCAAGGGAGAAACTACAAAATCAATACATTCACAGGATATTTGCGGAAGTATCTTGCAATACGGAAAAAAATATGGTATAATGGACTAGTACCCCTCAAAAAAGGAGAAATATTTTATGCGTATAAATAAACTTTCCCCCCCAAAAAGGCTTCCTCTGTTGCTACTGGGATTTCTGTGCCTTTCGGTGCTGATCCTCGGCTTAATAGCTTGTCGAGGGAGCGTATCTCCGCAGACAACGCAACCTGTTGAGTCGGAATCAGATTCTATTCATCCATCCGAAGATTCGAAGGACATAGCCACGAAAGGGACGGAGCCTACGGGGTCCGATCCAACAGATGCTATCATTGACACAGGGGATCCCTCCATTCCCTCCGAGTCCGATGTGACAATACCTGTCGAAACCGAAAATATTTCCGTAACAGAGTCTCCCGAAACGAGCGGGGGACAGATTGTGACCTTGGCGCCTCCCGAAGCTCCTACCGAGCCTGATCTTGATCAGGAAGGATTGGATATCCCCAAAGAGGAGCTCCCTCGCATTGACATCAATACCAACGGCGGCCGTGAAATTCAATCCAAGGATTACTATCTCGATGCCACCATCAGCGTTTCCGGATGCGAAGAGGCTTATGCTTTAAAAGATGTTACCGCAGGCGTTCGCGTTCGAGGGAACTCCACCGCAGGCGCTCCTAAAAAGCCATACCGCATCAAATTTGAGACCAAGCAATCCATGTTAGGACTCAACGACGGCGAAAAATTCAAAAGTTGGTGTCTCATGGCTGATTATTTCGATAGCTCCATGCTCCGCACTTGGGCCACCTTTGCTTTTGCGGAGGTGCTTTTGGGCGGTAAATATTACAGTTCGGATTGCACTCCTGTAGAAGTCTACGTCAACGGAGACTACAGAGGTGTATATCTTCTGTGTGAGCAGACCCAAATCGACAACGACCGCATTGACATCTACGAGGCCGAGGATGGTGACCCCTCCCTGGAGATTGGCTACCTAATGATCGGTCAGGGCGGCCGAAATGACGAGCCTGAATCCATCGTGGTCTACCCCGAGATCACCGTTAGAGACCGCAACGGTGCCGAAATGTATTTTGACGGTATGAACTTTGCTCTGTCGGGCAGCGGCTATACCCAAGCTCAGAAGGATTATGTGGTTAAATACGTATCTGCTGTATTCAAGGTGGTGGCATCTGCGCTGTACGAAGATAGGTATTACCGCCTTGACAGACAGGGCAATATGACCCTCCGTCCTGCTTCCGAACTGAAGGGGATGACCAAGCAGGAAAAGCAGATCTCTACCATCGATGCGGTATTCAATATTGAATCTGCCGTGCGTATGTGTATTCTGGACGAGATTGCCAAGAACTTGGATGCCATGACATTCAATATGTACGTGGATCTCTCTCCCTACGGCGATGGACGCCTTACCTTGGCAGCTCCGTGGGACTTCGACTTTGCCATGGCTAACACCCACTACAGCACCACCCATTCCACCTCCGGCTTCTATGCCACTAACCTCTCCTACAGCGAAGGCATGAGAACCAACCTTTGGTACGTTATGCTGGGTAGCATTGATTGGTTTGAAGCTATGTGCAAGGATGTATGGCAGGATTATTACCCCAAGCTCCAAAATGTAGCCATGGAGGTGCTGGATAGAACCTACCGCTATTCCAATGCTTATGACCGCGACTGGGCCAAGTGGGGCGCGGGCGCCCACCGCTCTCTCATCCATCACCACTGTCCGGAAGATCTTTATTCCTTCGAAAAGCACGCCGATGCGGGAAAATTCCTGAACAACTGGCTCATAGGCCGCCTCAAATGGCTCAACCGCCAATGGGGTAACGGCATCGTGGAGGTGGCTCCCGAAGCACCCGCCCTGCAGGTGGATTTCACCCAAGACACAAGTATGTCTTATATCACCGGTATGAAGAGAGCCGAGTGTAGTATCACCGCCAAAGGCTTGCGTCTCTCTCTTCTTGAACCCTACGACCCCTATTTCTACGTAGACTTCACCACCCTCCCTGATACCTATCTCGCTGACGATTACTATATTTTGGAGATCGAGTACATGATCCCCAAGACCAACACCCTGGACAGCTACTCTGCCGAGTTTTTCCTCTGCTCGGGTAACACATGGGACGCTGTGGGTGGCATCTCCACAATTACTGATTTGGGCCAAGCCGATGGCCAGTACCATACCATTCGTATCAACCTCATGGATACAGGCTTTTGGGACGGCGGTATCCACAGAATCCGTATTGATTTCTTCAACGCCTGTGAGGCAGGGGATATCATGTTTATCAAATCCGTCAAATTACTGCCCAACTGAATTCTGTGCACGGGGTCTCTGCCGAGACCTCGTGTTTTTTTACTCCACAGCTTAAAAATCTCTAAACACCCTTGACTTTTTTGGAGGCTTGTATTATAATAACAGCATCCAAATCAACCATTCAAAGGAAGCCGATCCCATGAACAAGATTTATATCCCTGAGGGTTACCGTCCCCAACTGGATGCCTACGATACCCAGCGGGCCATCGCCTATATCAAAGCCACCTTTCAAGAGGAGTTTGCAAATGCCTTGAACCTCAAGCGTGTGTCTGCCCCCCTCTTTGTCAACGATGCGTCGGGTTTGAATGATAATCTCAACGGCTACGAACGCCCTGTTTCCTTCGATATCCCCGCCATTGGCGAGGACGCGGAGGTAGTGCACTCCTTGGCAAAATGGAAGCGCCTCGCCCTCAAACGCTACGGTTTCACCGTAGGTCATGGTCTCTATACCGACATGAACGCCATCCGCCGCGACGAGGATCTGGACAATACCCACTCCATTTACGTGGACCAGTGGGACTGGGAAAAGATCATCACCAAGGACAACCGTAACTTGGATTATCTCAAGCTCATCGTCAGGGCGATCGTTCGTGCCATTTGTGATACCTCCGACCGTCTCCGCGTTCGGTTCCCCCAGCTCAACGTCAAGCTGGACAGGGAAGTATCCTTCATTACCACGCAGGAGCTGGAGAATCTTTACCCTAACATGACGGGCAAGGAGCGGGAGGATGCCTACCTCCGTGAGCATCATACTGCCTGTCTGATGCAGATTGGCAGCAAGCTCAAGTCGGGTAAGCCCCATGACGGTCGCGCTCCCGACTATGACGATTGGGAGCTCAACTGTGATATCATGTTTTGGAATCCCGTGTTGGGCAAGGCGTTGGAAATTTCCTCCATGGGTATCCGCGTGGATGCCGAGGCCATGGACCGTCAGCTGACCATGGCGGGATGCGATGACAGAAGGGAACTGCCCTTCCATCAAATGCTGTTGAACGGCGAGCTGCCCCTCACCATCGGCGGTGGTATCGGCCAGTCCCGTCTCTGTATGCTCATGATGGGATGCGCCCACATCGGCGAGGTACAGTCCAGCCTTTGGGATCACGATACAGTCAGAGCTTGCGAGGACGCAGGAATCCCTCTTTTGTAAATATGTCAATATAGCAGGGGCTTTGGCTCCTGCTTTTTGTTATATGCTATAAAAAACCAAGTTCAAAATTGTTAATATTGTTCATTTACAATGTGCGGAATTTGATGTATAATAAACTTACACAATCCACGCCGATGACGGCTGAAAAGGAGTAATGTTATGAAAAAACTACTATCTTTTGCGCTGATTATCTCCCTTTTGTCAGGTATCCTGCTGGCCATGCCCATGGCAACTCATGCGGTGGATCTTCCGGGTGATTGGACCACCTATCGTGCCGCCGCCGAATATCCCTTGCCTGATGAAGATACCACCGGTAAAGTTTACAAGCCGGAAGCAGGTTATAAATATACCGAAGAAGGATTTGTGGTTGTCCCTGCCGATTATACCGATTCCACTCCCTTCATGACGGTGCAGACCAAAGAGCCCCAACCCATCCAGGACGGTGTGTACATGGAATTCCGTGTAGACGATTATTGCTACAGCGGTCCTGAGCATAACATTGACAGCTGGATCTGTATCAGCATTACCAATAAACCTAAGGTTACTCCCGGCGCGCCTGCTTACGGCGGCGGTTGGATGTGTCTCATCCGCGGCAACGGCGGCGGTGCCGAGGCCAAGGTAGAGAGCTGCAACACCGTGGAGAATTCTTCCTTCAAGATTATGGGCGACACAAAGATTACTCCTAATCTGGACAGCGATGGTCGCGAGCTTTATACCTTTGAGGCTACTTACAACGGCTTTATGTACAACTTCAAGCTCAACGGCGTGGCCCTTGCCGGTATGCCCGAGATCTCCGGCAATCTGAAGAATATGGATCCCAACGGTGAGTTTTATGTGGGCGTCACCCTGTATTCTTCTATGAAGGATGGACAGGCCGCTATGTCTATCCTGAAGTACGGTACCGATAAGGCCCATGCGTATGTTCCCACAGGTACCGACAGTAAGGAGCCTGAACCCAACCTGATCAAGGTTGCGGATATTTCCGATCCTTCTACAGTTCCTGAAAATAAGCCTGCCCTCTATTGGGATGCTTCGGTTATTGATCCTCCCAACGGAACCAACCTCACTCTGGATGCTTTGGGTGACAACGCCTACCGTGTGACCATGACCGAAACTTTAGGCTTTTTCAGTTGGAATATGTCCCGCTCCGTGTCCTATTCGGGTACCGATTTTCCCGTTTTTGCTGCATTACTTCGTAATTACCGCGGTGACGGCGGCAGTATGTGGTACTATGGCGGTAAAGTCTTGGGTGCAGAGGGCAATAACAGAATAGACTGGTCTTCCTACGAAGGTCCTTACTACGAACACGAGGAGGATGATTATATTCTTGTAGAGGTTGACCTTTCTGAGTTGTGGGAAGGCCGTATCAACGGCTTACGTATCGACTTTGCCGTGCCCGAGAATGCCATGGAGTTTGATATTTGCTACATGGGCTTCTTCCGTTCCATTGAGGAAGCAGAAGCTTATTGCGAGGAGCGCCTGATCGAAAAGGGCGTTGATATCGAGCCGAAAGAGACCGAGCCCGAAACCTCTGTTCCCGAGGAAACCGAGCCTCAGGAAATCGAGCCTCAGGAAACCGAGGCTCCCACCGAAGCGCCTACCGAGGCTGAGACGAAGGCTGAAGTAACTACCGCTCCTGCCGTTACGGATGCTCCTCAGACAGAGCAGGGCTGTGCTTCTGTTGCCGGTGTTTCTGCGGTATCTGTCCTTATGCTGACTGTTGCCGCCTATTTTGGAATGAAGAAAAAAGAAGATTGAACATACAAGGGTGTCGCTTGTCGACACCCTTGCTTTTACCCCTTGTACAAAAAGCCTGAGAAAAATTGGGAAAATGCCACTATGCGTCACTAAAAATATGTGATATAATTGGGTTGTAAACGAAACCTGAGCATTCTTTTTTTCGTCTTATAGGATGAGGGCACATTTTTCCCGAAAATGAGCCCGATCCACGGGGTTGCTTGCGGTGCACAAGTGGCACGTGGGGATATCAAAATATAGTTGTGCCGCCGAAGGCGGCGGAATGGAGACTGCTATGAAAAACATTTTGAAACGTCTGCCTGCTATGCTCTTGATCCTATGTCTTTTGTCCACCATATCTTGCGGCACGCCGACGGAAAAGGGCGGGGAAGACGAGACAAAAAAGCCCGCGTCATCTGCGGATATTGCGGACACTTTAGCGGATACATCGGGCGAAGCTCCCACCGAAGCTCCCAACCTGGTATTGGTGCCCGGTCAAACGCATATGACGTCTGCCATGATCCCTCTGCGTAATAATCTGATGGACTATTACCTGGCGATGTTTAAGGATATCGTTGCAGATGGATCAAAAAATGTGGTCTTTTCTCCTTATTCCGTGTTTGCGGCCACCGCGATGGCCACCGAGGGCGCAAAGGGACAAACCCTTGAGGAATTGGAAGCCCTTATGGGTGTCAGCCAAGAAGATCTTGCCGCCGCCTACGGCTTATATCTTGGTGAATATGGCAAGGCCTCAGGACTTTTAACAGCCAATTCTATCTGGGTAGATACCGATGATGGCCTGACTGTCAACCAAGATACTTTTGACCGTTTGCAGGCGTCTTACGGTGCAGGTGCCTTCCATAAAGATCTCCAATCACCCGAAACGGTAAAACAACTGAATCAATGGATATCCGAGCATACCAAGGGCAGAATTCCTCAAATGATAGATAAACTCAGCGAAACATCCCGCCTCGCGTTGGTCAACGCCTTGTCCTTGGATGCCGAATGGTATAAGCCCTATAGCGAGTACCAACAAAAGGAAGGGAAATTTACCAATGTCAGCGGCTCCACCACTCCCGTCACCATGCTCACTTCTATGGAGGATTACTATATCGAAGATGAAAATGCTACGGGGTTTTACAAGAGATATCGTCCCTCGGAGGATGGGAAGCGGTATGCTTTTGTTGCCATTCTTCCCAGGGAAGGCATGACTCCTGCGGAGTACCTGTCCACTTTGGACGGCGACGGTCTGAGGAATATTCTGTTCAACTATACCCGAAACGTAGATTTGTATACGAAATTGCCTGTTTTCAAGGCGGATGCCGCATACGAGCTTTCTGAAACCTATCAACGCTTAGGTTGTGTCACTCCGTTTACGAGATCGGCCGATTTCACGGGGCTGGCAGATAATCCTCTATGTATTGGCACCATCACGCATAAAGCCATGATCGAAGTCGATGCGTTGGGCACCAAAGCGGGTGCTGCCACCGTCATAGATATGCCGGAATCTGCGGCACCTATGGATCCTCTTCCCGTCAAAGAAGTATACCTTGACCGTCCCTTTATTTACATGATCCTGGATTGTGATACGGGCTTGCCTGTGTTTATGGGAATGACTGCCAATATATCCTAAAAAATATAAATGCGGATACGGGAATCATACCCGTATCCGCATTTTGATATAATAAGGCTTATATTTTCTTTTCTTCCGCCTTGGTCTTGAGCGTGTTTTCAATATCCGATAAATGACGGATGATCTCTCCGGCCATGATCAGCCCCATCACCGACGGAACAAAGGGAAGGCTTCCGGGAGCAGGACGCCCGGGCCGCTCACTTTGAAGCATAGCTGAATCCGAATCCTTGGCTACGGGAACAGGAGGCTCATCTGAGCATACCACACGGAGTTTTTGAATACCGCGTGCCTTCAGCTCACGCCGCATGACCTTGGCCAAAGGATCAGTGTTGGTTTTGAAAAGATCGGTCACCGTAAACCGTTCGGGGTATAGCTTGTTGCCTGCCGCCATGGCGGCGATCAGGGGCGTGTTTTCCCTGTGGCAATCCAGTACCAGCTGTACTTTAGCGGCTACCAGATCCACGCAATCTGCAACGTAATCGAATTTTGAAAAATCCAAAGCAGGGATCTTTTCGGTTTCAGGAAGGAAAAAGAGGTGTAGAGGTGTTACTTGGCAGAGGGGATTGATGTCTCTGATACGTTCTGCCATGACTTCCACCTTGGGACGGTCCAAAGTTGAGTGAAGCGCTACCGCCTGACGGTTGATATTGGACAAGGATACCACATCACCGTCCACAAGGGTCAACTGGCCCACACCTGCCCGCGCCAGCGCCTCGGCACAATGACCGCCGACACCGCCGATACCAAAGATGGCTACGTGGGCATCTTGTAATTTTTGTACACCGCCTGCGCCAATTACACGCGCGGTTCGGCTGTACTCCTCGGGGAGGATATAGGCTTGATTTTCGTCCATGGAACGTCTCCTTTAATGGATTTTCAAATATTATAGCATAAAAACGGAATTTTTTCAAGATTGTTCTTTACAAAAACAGAGATTTGTTATATAATAGATACGATTGGAAACAGACAGCCGATTTTTGCCATCATCACACATCGCTTGATATATGCCGTCGTAAGACGGGGGAATGGATATTGACATGAAAGACGAAACCTTTTTTAAAGAATCCACCAAAGAAAGCCGCTTGATTTTTGACGGCAAGGTGCTCCATCTCTACAAGGACGATATCATTTTGCCCAATGGCGGCAACGGCATGAGGGAGTACTGTAAACACGGCGGTGCCGTTTGTGTCGTTCCCCTGACCAAGGAGGGGGAAGTGGTCTGTGTCCGTCAGTATCGGTATGCCTTGCAAAGGGTGACATTGGAAATCCCTGCGGGCAAGTTGGACAGTCCCACCGAGGATCACATGGAAGCAGCGCTCCGTGAGCTTCGGGAGGAAACCGGCTATACTCCGGGTCGTATGATTCCTATCGGAGATTTGGCTACCTCTCCCGCTTTGCTCACCGAGATCATCTATATGTATCTGGCCGAAGACCTGACCGAGGGAGAGACAGATCCCGATGATGACGAGTTCATTGAATTCGTAAAAATCCCCTTGGAGGATATGGTAGACAGGATTATCCGAGGCGAGATACAGGATGCCAAAACTCAGGCTGCCGTGCTGAAGGTTTGGGCCATGAAACAGAAAGGACAGTAAAATCTATGCAACAAAGTGCTGTGCGAACAGATCTGCAAGCCCTGAAAACCGAGGGGAGAAATCAAAACACCCTTCATATCGATAAACTGGCCACCATTGACATGGTTACCTTGATGAATAACGAAAATCGCGTTGTAGAGGATGCGATTGCCACCCAGCTGCCTGAAATTGCTCAAGCTGTTGATATCATCGCGAAGCGGCTGGACGCGGGTAGCCATCTCATCTATATCGGCGCGGGTACGTCGGGAAGATTGGGCGTTGTAGATGCTTCTGAATGTCCTCCCACCTTTGGCGTGGATCCTCGTCTTGTCCGAGGCATTATGGCGGGTGGAGAAGGTGCCATGTTCCGTGCCGTAGAGGGTGCTGAAGATGATGAAGTCAGAGGCGCGGAAGAGCTTTTGGCAGACGGCGTCACCGCAGGTGACGTGGTCGTAGGATTGTCTGCCTCCGGCGGCGCTCCTTATGTGCTGGGGGCTTTGAAAAAAGCTCGCGAGATTGGTGCCATTCCCTTGGGCATTACTTGCAACCCCGACAGCCGTATGCACGCTGTATGTGATGTGACCATCGCTCCCTACGTTGGCCCTGAAGTCATCACAGGCTCATCTCGTTTGAAAGCGGGAACCGCACAAAAGCTGGTGCTGAATATGCTTTCTACGGGTGCTATGATCAAAACAGGCAAGGTAGTGGGCAACCTTATGGTCAATGTCCGTCCCACCAACGTCAAGCTCCGCGACAGATGTATCCGTATTCTCATGGAACTGGGGAACTGTGACCGCGCGACGGCCGAGCCACTCATCGACCAATACGGTGACATCAAAAAGAGTTTGGAAGCTCTGAAAAGCAAAGAGAATTAAGCTTTGAGCATTTTTTAAATTTTGTTATTTATAATCCTGAAAGGAGAATTTTAATATGTATCAGTTTCCCATTGGCGCTATGCTGGAATCCTTCCGTCTCCCCACCCCTGAGGCTCTTGCCACCGCAGAAAAGATTGGTGTAAAGGGCATTCAGATGTACTGCACTCACGGTGAGCACGCCCCTGAGAATATGTCCCCTGAAAAGTGTGCTGAGCTGCTGGATATGCTCAAGTCCCACGGCCTTGTTTTCTCCGCTATCTGCGGCGACCTGGGCCATGGCTTTGGCAACGCCGAGCTGAACCCCACCCTCATTGAAAAGTCCAAGCGCATCCTTGACCTGTCCCTCACTCTGGAGACGGGCATCGTTACCACCCACATCGGCGTGGTTCCTACCGATCCAAATCATGACAGATACAAGATCATGCAGGAAGCTTGCTATACTTTGGCTTCTTATGCGGATTCCGTCGGTGCTCGTTTCGCTGTGGAGACAGGTCCCGAAACTTCTGCTGATCTTAAGAAATTTTTGGATTCTTTGGGCGGCACCAAGGGTGTAGGCGTCAACCTCGACCCCGCCAATTTGGTCATGGTCACGGGCGACGATCCCGCACAGGCCGTTCACAATCTGAAAGACTATATCGTTCATACTCACGCCAAGGACGGTGTGATGCTTCACCGAGGTAAGCCTGAGTACATCTACGGCATTGTGCATCCCGTGCCCCAAGAATTCCAGGGGATCCAGTATTTTGCCGAAGTACCTCTGGGTCAGGGTAGCGTTCCCTTTGACCGCTATCTTCAGGCGCTGGACGATATAGGCTACAAGGGTTTCCTTACAATCGAGCGTGAGTGCGGTGAAGATCCCGTGGCTGACATCTCTTTGGCCGCAGACCATCTGAGAGCCGTTATGAAGGCGTAAAAGAAAGGACTCGCACCATGAAAATTTCCGTCAGCTCCTATTCTTTCCAACAGTACATCGGCGCCGGCAAGCTGGCTCATTTTGACGTTATTCAAAAGGCTCATGACATGGGCTTTGAGGCCATCGAGTTCATTGACCTCCCCGCCGCTTCCTACGAGGAGCAGGTAGAGTACGCAAAAAAACTCCGCGCCGAGGCCGACCGCTTGGACATGACCATCAATGCTTATACCATCGGCTCTAATCTCTACCGCGATACCCCCGAGGAGTGTGAAGCCGAGATTCAGCGCCTTAAGGGTCAGGTGGATATCGCCGCCATTTTGGGTTGCTCCGTCATGCGTCATGACGTGTGTTACGGCACGGGTAAGACGGGCAACTCCCGCTCCTTCGGCCTTATGTTGCCCACCATCGCAGCCAATGCCCGCGCTGTCACGGAATATGCCGCTACCAAGGGCATCAAGACCTGCACCGAGAACCACGGCTATATTGCTCAGGATTCCTACCGCGTAGAGCAGCTCTTCAACGCTGTGGCTCATGACAACTATGGTCTTTTGGTGGACATAGGTAACTTCGTTTGCGCCGACGAGGACAATGCCACTGCCGTTTCTCGCGTCGCCTCCTACGCCGTTCATGTTCATGCTAAGGATATGTATAAGTCCACCGAACCCAAGCCCGGTTATGGCCAAACTCGTGGCTGTAACTACTTTAAGGGCGCTATCGTGGGTGAGGGCGACTGTAGTGTAGAGAAGTGCTTGCAGATTCTCAAGAGAGCCGGCTACGACGGCTATTGTTCCATTGAGTTCGAGGGCTCCGAGGATTGCATCGAGGGCATTGCCAAAGGCTTCGAAAACCTCAAGGGCATGTTGGAGAGAATATAAATCAAAATTTTTGAAAGGTTGCACAGCTTGTGCAACCTTTTTGTAAGCGAAAATTCAAATTTGCTTGCGATTTTCCTCGAAATCCGTAGGCGAAAGAAAAATTTTGAATATTTTATTCTAACCTCTTGCAAAATTATCGAATGTGTGTTATAATTATAAAAGATATTCTCCATAATCGCACGCAAACGGAGAAAGCAAATCCTCAAAGGAGGTATATCCATGCAATTTTCCAATCAAGTTCCCCCCGAGCCCCGGGAGCAAGTAGAAAGAGAAGAGAGAGCAGGGAAGGAGTTCGATCATCTCCTATCCACCGCTCGTTCTGCCTATGATATTCCACGCTCTGCATTTGATGGTTACCGTGTCAAGCGCGGTCTCCGCGAGCCCGACGGCACCGGCGTTACCGCGGGTGTCACCAAGGTAGGTAACGCTCACGGCTATGTGGTGAGTGAAGGCGAGAAGTACCCCGTAGAGGGTGTGTTGGAATACAGAGGTTACGACCTCCGCGACCTCATCGAGCATTTCACCGCTGAGGGGCGCTTTGGCTTTGAGGAGTGCGCTTATCTTCTTTTTTTCGGCCATCTGCCCTCACGAGAGGAATTGATGGAGTTCAACGATGTGCTCTCCACCCTCCGCCGTCTCCCTCCCAGATTCACCGAGGACATCATCATGAAGGCCCCCTCGTCCTCCATTATGAATAAGCTCCAAAGCTCGGTGCTGTCTCTCTACGCATACGATCCTGATCCCGATGGACTGACCCTTGAAAATATGCTCCGCCAGTCCATGGAGCTGGTGGCCAGACTTCCCGTTATCGCTGCCCAGTCTTACGCGGTTTACCGCAGCGCCTTCTTTAACAAATCTCTCACCATCCATAATCCCCGCGACGAGCTGTCCACCGCCGAAAACTTCCTTCGCGTCCTCCGTTCCCATAAGAACTATACCGAGGAAGAAGCCCACCTTTTAGATGTTTGTCTCGTGATCCACGCCGAGCATGGCGGCGGTAACTGCTCCACCTTCGCTACCCGCGTGCTGTCCTCCTCGGGCACCGATACCTATTCCGCTGTCAGCGCGGGCATCGGCGCTTTGAAGGGCCCCCGTCACGGCGGTGCCAACCTGAAGGTTCAGCAGATGTTCGATTGCATCAAGGCAGGCGTGGACGATATCCACAATGAGGACGAGTTGACTTCCTTCCTCTACCGCATCCTCAAGGGGGAGGTAGGAGACGGTAGCGGTCTCATCTACGGTATGGGTCACGCTGTGTATACCAAGTCCGACCCCCGTGCGGTCATGCTGAAAAAGTACGCCCGTAAGCTGGCTTACGATAAGGGCTTTGGTGAGGACTTTGAGCTGCTCGAGTCCATTGAGCGTATCACCCCCGACTTGTTCCGTGCCTTCAAGGGCACCACCGGGGATATGTGCGCCAATGTAGATCTCTACTCCGGCCTTGTCTACCGTATGCTGGACATCCCTGTGGAGATGTATACTCCCCTCTTTACCATTGCCCGCGTCACGGGCTGGTGCGCCCACCGTATGGAAGAGTATATGACCTCTAATAAGATTATCCGTCCCGGTTATAAGTGTATCGCCAAGGCAAGACCTTACGTGGATATTGACAATCGGTAACCCAAAAAGCAAGGCACTCCCTAAACGTAGAGCGCCTTGCTTTTTTGTTTATTGTATCGAATCTTTCCCGGCTATGACTGCTTTCGCGAACATCCGGCCTAAATTAAGAGTGGCATCTGCATCGTAGTGGTAGATGTCAGGAGCTTCCTCAGGCTCACGTGATGTGGTGAAGCCTGCACCTACCGTGTCTACAAAGCCGTGACCGTTGGAAAGCGCGTATGCCTGTTTAGCGGCGTTCATTTGCTCATAATCTACCCACACCTGAGAAATGCCCGCATCCACAAAAGCACAACGCTCGAAGTAGGGAGCAAAAGATGCTTTTACATCGTTTAGAAGGCAATCGTAGCGATACATATACGGTTCGGCATGAGGGGGGGCAGAATCCGCTTCACCCTGCATCCAGCAAAAGCCTTGTACGACGGGAGCATAGCCTTCGGAAATCAATTCAGAAAAATTTTTACGCAACAACTTATATAGGGTGTTATAGCACCAACCGGGAAATTGATATGAGGGATCGACCAAAGCCTTTTGAGGCTCTGCCGTCAACTCCTCGCGGTAAGAAACACCGCTGGAGGGAGAGCGCCATCCGTTGTGCATATCGGATCCGCCAAAGGCGCATTTGATGATAAAAAATTCTTCGCCGGGATGTACCTCGTTTAAATACTCCGCAATACCCAGCTCGGGGCCAAAGGTTTCCTTTGTTTCTTCCGTACAGCGAATGGTGGTTTTTTGGAATCCGTCATTTTGAATGTCATGGGATATATAGCTGATTTTGATGTTTTCAAATCCCTCAAGAAGCCGCTTCACGCGATCCTCCGAAAAATATTTGGACAAATATTTGACGTAACCAACGCCCACCGCGTTGGATTGTCCTGCTAAAACAATAATGTTTGCTTGCTTCATGATGACCTCCCGGCACGTGTATGTTTTCTATTATCATAACATATTTTCATCCGTAATGCAAGCAGATGTATAGAAACACTTGGGCAAAGAATGGTTTTTCTTGTTAAATTACTGTAAATTTTGATAAAAAAGCGCACCGTAATCCTAAATATCATGTATAATATAAATTTAGAGGTTATGTTTATTTATTTGGAATTTTTATATTTTTTCGGAGGTAACACATTATGACATTGGTTATTTTGGCCGCAGGTATGGGCTCGCGTTTTGGTGGTGTTAAGCAGATGGAACCCATCGACAAGGACGGCAATTTCATCATCGACTATTCAGTATTCGATGCCAAGCGCGCAGGTTTTGACAAGGTGGTCTTCATCATTAAGGAAGCTATCGCGGAGGACTTCAAGGCTACCATCGGCGCCCGTGTGGAGAAGCACATCAAGGTTGAATATGCTTATCAGGAGCTTTCGGATATCCCCGCAGGCTATGAGATTCCCGAAGGCCGTGTCAAGCCTTGGGGAACTACCCATGCCGTCCGTTCTACCCGTGCCATCGTAAATGAACCTTACGGTGTCATCAATGCCGATGACTTCTACGGCCGCAACACCTACGAGAAGCTGGCTGCCCACCTCTCCAAGCTGGAGAAGGGCGAATTTGCCGACGACGGCATTTGCCATTGTTGCGCCGTTGGCTTTAAGGTCAACAAGACCTTGACCGATAAGGGCGGTTGCTCCCGCGGTATCTGCAAGGTGGATGAGAACGGTATGCTTTACGATCTCGTAGAGACTCACAAGATTGAAAAGCTGGGCGACAACGCGCAGTACCCCGATGCCAATGGCAACATGGTATTCCTCGATGGCGAGACTGTCGTCTCTATGAATTGCTGGGGTCTGGGTGCCGAGACCATCGGTATGCTTGATGCCGACTTCGATGTGTTCATGGCAAATTTGAAGAACACGGCCGATCCCCTGAAGGCTGAATCTCTCCTACCTACCTCTATTGATACTTTCGTGAAGGCAGGAAAGTGCGACGTGGTGGTGTATCCCACCGAGTCTGAGTGGTACGGCGTGACCTACAAGGAGGATAAGCCTTGGGTGGTGAACGCCATTCAGGCCATGATCGACGCAGGCGAGTACCCCGAACATCTGTGGGGCTGATCCATGACCCAGCCTACCAATCAGCAAGTGCTGGCCGTCTGTGGATGTTTCGCCTTCGCGGGCGGGGTCATCGACGTCAAGGTCTGTGGCAACGGACACATCAACAGCACCTACATCATCACGGTTGACAGCGGCAAGCGCTACGTTCTGCAAATTTTAAATACCGCCATTTTCAAGGATCCCACAGGGGTCATGAATAACATCGTAGCGGTCACCGACCATATCCGTAAGGGACTGGCCGCACACGGTGAGGATACCGAGCGGGGAACCATGCGTGTTGTCCCCACCAAGGACGGACAAAACGGCTGCACCGACCCCGAAGGCCGCTTCTGGCGCGCCTATGATTTCGTGGAACACACTGTCTGCCGCCTTACGGTGGACAGCCCTGAGACCTTTGCCCGCGTGGGCGAGGCCTTCGGTGACTTCCAGCGCAGACTGGCTGATTTCGATGCCTCCCGCCTCTACGAGTCCATCCCGGATTTCCATAACACAAAAAAGAGATACGCCGACTTCTTGGCCGCCGTGGAGAAAAACGCCGCGGGACGGGTGGATTCGGTCAAGGATGAGATCAAGTTCATCACCGACCACGCCGAAAAGTGTTCCCTCATCGTGGACGCTTTGGAGAGCGGTGACCTCCCCCTCCGCGTGACCCATAACGACACCAAGCTGTCCAATATCCTACTTGACGAAGTGACCGATGAAGCCGTCTGCATCATTGACCTTGATACCGTCATGCCGGGCTCCTCCCTCTACGATTTCGGAGATTCCATCCGTACGGGTGCCGCCTCGGCCGCTGAGGATGAACCCAATCTCGATAAAGTCCATTTCTTGCCCGAAATGTTCAAAGCATACACCAAGGGCTTCATCAAGGGTACGGGCGGAGCACTGACCGAAAGAGAAGTGCAGATGCTCCCCGACGGCGGCTATATCATCACCCTGGAGCAAGCCATCCGCTTCCTCGGTGACTACCTCGACGGCGATACCTACTACCACATCGACTACCCTGACCATAACCTTGTCCGTGCCCGTACCCAGCTCAAGCTGGTGGCGGAAATGGAGGCGTATATGTCTGAACTCAGGGAGTTTGTGAAGGCTTTGCGCTGAAGAGTAAATTACAGGTCATCTCTAAAAACTTCCAAAAAGGAGATCAATCTATGTCTATTCTCATCACCGGAGGTACCGGCTTTATCGGCTCCCACACCGTCGTGGAGCTGATTGAGGCAGGCGAGACCCCCATCATCGTGGACAATCTCTCCAATAGTAAGGAGATCGTGTTAGATCGCATCGAGACCATCACGGGCACCCGCCCTAAATTCTATAAGGCCGATCTTTGCGACAAGACCGCCTTGGACGCTGTATTTGCTGAGAATCCCGACATCGAAAGTGTCATCCACTTCGCGGGTCTGAAGGCTGTGGGCGAGTCCGTCTCTCTGCCGTTGCAGTATTACTATAACAATATCGTCTCCACCTTGAACCTCTGCGAGTGCATGAAAAAGCACGGTGTCAAGCGTCTTGTATTCTCCTCCTCGGCCACGGTCTACGGCGACCCCGCCGAGATCCCCATCAAGGAGACCACCCCCCTGGGTCAAACTACCAACCCCTACGGTGAAACCAAGAAGATGATTGAGCGTATTCTGACGGATACATATCAGCCCAACCCTGATTGGAGCATCAGCATTTTGCGCTATTTTAACCCCATCGGTGCTCATAAATCGGGCCTCATAGGAGAGGATCCCTGTGGCATCCCCAACAACCTCCTCCCCTACGTCACCAAGGTGGCCGAGGGTCAGTTGCCCGTTCTCCACGTCCACGGCAATGACTACTCCACCCCCGATGGTACGGGTGTCCGTGACTACATCCATGTCGTCGATCTGGCGCAGGCGCACCTGAAGGCCCTGGCCAGAGCCCGAAAGGTCACGGGCGTGGAGATCTACAACATCGGTACGGGGCGCGGCTATTCCGTCCTGGAGGTGGTCAACGCCTACGAGACCTCCACGGGGCGCAAGGTCAACTACGAGATCGGTCCCCGCCGCCCCGGCGATATCGCGGAATGCTACGCTGACGCCACCAAGGCCTTCGAAGTGCTGGGCTGGCAGGCGCAGTATGATA
>SVTB01000030.1 GCA_015064015.1 Oscillospiraceae bacterium
GTGCGTCACGATGGGAGTTGGGTTCTGAGGGAGAACCGTAGGTTCTATCCCTCAGCGGCGCCTCTTTTGTAACTTTTCTCTCGACGAGGAGAGAAAAGTTAGTAAGTTAAACAACAATTTACCGTTGTATCACCTCTCGCGGTATGCGGTTGGGATATGCTGCACCTCCCCGGTATTAGCAACGGGCACTGCCCGCAAACAATTTATCCTACATAAAAAGAAAAGGAGCTTCATCATGTCCGACAGAAAAAACAACACCCCTGCCACAGAGGGAGAAAAAAAGAACAAGACAACCGCTCAGGAACTTGAAAACATTGAAAAATCTTCCTCAGTAGTAGCTTCCAATGCCCGTGAATCCATCTATTGTATTTCAATTATAGGGCAAGTCGAAGGCCATTACGTACTTCCCGAGGGGCAAAAGGCCACTAAATACGAGCAACTGATTCCCCTGCTTGTTTCTATTGAAGAAAACGATGACATCGACGGCCTTTTGGTTGTGCTGAATACCATGGGCGGAGATGTGGAAGCGGGTCTGGCCTTGGCGGAGCTGATCTCTTCCCTGCGCAAGCCCACCGTCACGCTGGTATTGGGTGGAGGACATTCCATCGGCGTACCCTTGGCTGTCGCCGGGCAAAAATCCTTCATTGTGCCCTCTGCCACCATGATGGTACACCCTGTTCGCATCAACGGCACGGTCATAGGTGCTCCTCAAACCTACCGGTATTTTGAGGATATGCAAAATCGGATTTTACAGTTTATCAGCGATCACAGCCGTATTTCGGTAGAACGGTTGCGAGAATTTATGATGCGTCCCGATCAGTTAGCTACAGACGTGGGAACCGTGCTGGATGGCCAGGAAGCGGTGGCCTGCGGCCTGATTGACGAAGTAGGCGGGCTTGACTGTGCACTCCGAGCACTTCGTTCTATGATCGACAAAGAAAGAGAACGACTGGGGAGCCACAAGTAAAGATAAATATCAAAATCAAAACCACCCGTCGGGTGGTTTTGATTCAAATTATTTAAATTAAAGGTGGATAATCTTCATCACAACTATAAGGTCAGTCATTATAACTGCACCGCACCACGAGCCATTCTAAATCTACTTTTTATTTTATTTTTCCGCCTCAGCCCAATGGATATTTGCGCCCTCGTTAATGCCCTCTGCCCATTTCTCACTCCAATTCTCGCCGGGAGCAGATACGCCAAAGTAAATATCGGTCATATTGTTTCCGTAAAATACCCACGCGCCCATTTTTTCAATAGAAGCAGGAACAGCGATGGTTTTAAGGCTTGTGCAGTTCTCGAATACAGAGCCTGTAATCTCCTTTACGTTCTTGCCGAGCGTAACGCTTTCAAGTGCGGTGCATCCCTCAAAAGCACTTGCATAGATGTACTGCGTTGCATCGCTTATCACAACAGTTTTAAGAGAAGTACAGCCTTCAAATACGCTTACACCGATGGTAACAACATTCTTTCCTACGTTAACGCTTGTGATCGAGGTTTGATTTTCAAAAGCATCATCGGAAATAAGTGTTACGCTGTCTGGAATAACAACAGAGGTAAGTTTCTTTTCGCTCTTAAATGCGCCGTATCCAATTTCAACTACGGGAAGTCCTTTGTGCTTGGAGGGGATAACGATGTCGCCACCTTGATATCCTGCACCAACTCTGTCAAGCTCGTATCCCGACTCGTCAGCAGTAAGTTTGAAAAGAAATTCGTATTCAAAGCTGCAAGCATCACAAATGCCATCTTCATTATCGTCAACGTGATTATCACATTCCTTGTTGCAAGATGTAAAAAGGATTACACACATAATGGCGCAAATTAAAATTGCAAGAAATTTTTTCATGATAATTCAATCTCCTTTGATTTATACTCTCTTACGCACATAAACCATCTCAAAATATTATAGCATATTTCCGAGGAATGTCAATGTTTTTGTTTTATCATCACGCATTTTATCTTTAGGCAATCATGGATTTCCTCACTTCTTTTTATATAGAATAGAAAAGGGCAGCTGACGCTGCCCTTTTCTATTTGGTGGAAACGAGGGGGCTCGAACCCATGACCTCACGGATGTGAACCGTGCGCTCTGACCAACTGAGCTACGCTTCCGAACGCATTGTATTATAGCATACTTTTTGCAAAAAAGCAATAGGTTTTTGAAAAAAAGTTCTGCTTTTTCAAAAATAATTTGCGGCTGTTTTTCAACACCTAATTCCCCTTTTCTCGGCAAAATCAGTTTTTAAAATTTTCAGAATAACCAAAGAATTCGAAAAATTTACATTTGTAAGCGAAAAATTTCAGCAAATATCTTGAAGAAAACAGTATGGTGTGCTATAATATTAAACTGTAGTAATGTGCGCTTTTTCCATTCGTACAAATAACAATAAATTGCTATATTTACAAATGGCACAAAGGCAAAATTTTCAAAACGAAAAAAGCATTGTGAATAAAGAAATTTTAAAGGAGAACAGATAAAAATGAAACTTGGTATCGTCGGACTTCCCAATGTAGGCAAGTCTACTCTGTTTAACGCTTTGACCAACGCGGGTGCTGAGTCAGCCAACTATCCTTTCTGCACCATCGAGCCCAACGTGGGCGTGGTAGTAGTACCCGACAAACGTATGGACAAGCTGGCCGAGATGTACAACCCCGAAAAGTACACACCCGCCATCATTGAATTCGTGGACATTGCTGGTCTTGTCAAGGGCGCCGCTCAAGGCGAAGGCCTTGGCAACAAGTTCCTCTCCCACATCCGCGAAGTGGATGCCATCATTCACGTGGTGCGTTGCTTTGAGGATGCTAACATTGTTCACGTAGACGGAAAGGTAGATCCTCTGCGCGATGTAGACACCATCACCATGGAGCTGATCTTCTCCGACATGGAGATGCTGGAGCGTCGTCTCAACAACAGCCGTAAGGCTTTGAAAGGCGACAAGGCTTACGCCGCCGAGATCGCCGTCTTTGAGCGCGTCATGGCTTCTTTGGAGGAAGGCAAGTCTGCCCGCACCGTGGAGCTGACTGATGACGAGCTGGCCTACTTCAAAGATACCCCTCTTCTTACCATGAAGCCCATCATTTACGTAGCCAATGTCAGCGAGGACGAGGCATCCGGTGATGTCAGCGGCAACGCCGGCTTCGCCGCCCTCAAGGCACGCGCCGACGAGGAGAAAGCCGAGGTCATTCCCGTATGCGCTCAGATTGAGGCAGAGATTGCCCAACTTGACGGCGAGGACAAGGAGATGTTCCTTGCTGATATGGGCATCGCAGTGTCCGGTCTCGACCGCCTGATTCACGCCAGCTATTCCCTTCTGGGTCTCATCAGTTATCTGACCGCAGGCCCTAAGGAAGTTCGCGCTTGGACCATCACCCGCGGCACCAAGGCGCCCCAGGCTGCAGGTAAGATCCACTCCGACTTTGAGCGTGGCTTTATCCGTGCCGAGGTAGTGGCTTACGATGATCTCATGCGTCTCGGCACCATGAACGCCGCTAAGGAAGCAGGCCTCGTCCGCTCTGAGGGCAAGGAGTATGTGATGCAGGATGGGGATATTGTTCTGTTCAGATTTAACGTTTGATAATTGTCTAAATTGTAGTTTGTCAGGGTACGGCCGGGGGAAACTTTTTGCAAAAAGTTTCCCCCATCCCCCTTTCAAAAACTCTTAAAACAAATTCATATTGATGAAAGTTTTTGGAGTTCCAAGAACCTTTTTTCAAAAAGGTTCTTGGTGGGGTTCAGGGGCACAGCCCCTGATAAACAACAATTTATTATACTTTAAGAGGTAACACCATGAGAATGAGAAAAAAGAAGCACGGTGCAGAGCGGATCGAGGCCTGCGCCGAGCTGTTGATCAAAGATACTTCCCTGCTGGCCACTCTAGGTGAGACGGAGAACTCGATCTTTCCCGAGAGCCGTCCCGTCCACATGGAGATCGGATGCGGTAAGGGCAATTTCGCGGTTGAGATGGCTGCCCTTCATCCTGAGTGGAATTTCATCGCCATGGAAAGAGTGGCCGATGTGGCCTGTTGCGCGCTGGAGAAGGCCAAGGCTTGTGCCGAGGAACGTCCCGGGGACAACCTGCGGGTGCTGATCGGCAACGCCGAGCATTTGGGTGAATGGGTAAAACCTCACAGCGTCAGCCGTATCTATTTGAACTTCTCCGACCCTTGGCCCAAAAAGGGTTATGCCAAACGGAGATTGACCCATCGAAATTTCCTCACGCTCTATAAGAACGTTCTTGTGGAGGGCGGTGAGTTATACCTCAAGACCGATAACGAGGGGCTGTTTGATTTCAGCCTGGAGGAATTTGAGGCCATGGGGCTGACGCTCCTGTTCTCTTCCCGCGACTTCCACAAAACCCCCGAGGCAGAGGGCAATATCATGACCGAGTATGAGGCGAATTTTTCGTCGCAGGGGATGCCGATTTACTGTGCAAGGGTGAAATTCTGACTTGTCTCGACAAAATAGCTATAAATTCCCCCTCTATTTTGTGCAACCGTACAAATTTCAAAAACGGCGCAAAAAAACGACTTTTTCAGGTGACAAAATCGCGTTTTTGGAGTATAATGGGTATAGATTCGTTCTGTTGTTTGGAGGTAACCTATGCTTCATCTTCCTTTCCTGTCCGCATTTGCCTTGGCGATTGAGGGATTTTCCGTTGCTACGCTGATTATTGAGCTGATCATATGTATCCTCTTTGTGATCCTCTTGTTTTTATTCCGTCCTCGATTTTTGAAGATCATTTGCGCTTGCGGCGCAGAAGTTTGCCTGTGGCTGGCTTGCAAGATGTCCTTTGGCCCCGATGCCATTATCACCCAAATTTTCACTTGGATTACGGCGGCCGCAGCGATCATCATGATGATCGCGATTGTAAACCGGATTGATTGGAGCGATCTGCGGGGTAAAAAGCATTGATTACATAAAAAAGACCTTTCGAAGAAAGGTCTTTTTATATTTTGAGGTGATCTTTAATTCAGAATTCGGCACGCATAGCATTGTAAAAACGGCGTCTGATATCAAAAAAGGCTGTTTTATCCCGCCCAAAATGCACAGCGTTGGTAAGAAGCACGCCCCAAAGCCCGTCGGCGGCATCTACATACAGCGACGTCCCTGTGAATCCTGTATGACCGTAGCTATCCTTGGTCATGAGATCTCCCATGGCAGACAGGCAAGGCATGGGGGGCTTCAGCTGGAATCCCAATCCTCTGCTTTCCGAAAGTCCCGATGTATGATTTTGAGTAGCCAACGCGAATGTAGAGGGAGACAGGAATCGGCCACACTCCCCTTCTCCCTTCAGGGAAAGCATTTGAGCAAAACGAATCATGTCACCCAAATCGGAAAAAACGCCCGCATTTCCCGAAACACCGCCAAGATAGTGTGCATTTTCATCGTGAACTTCTCCCGCAATATACACATTTCGCAAGGGTGAAAATTCTGTGGTTGCCACATTGTCACTTCCGGGGCAATAGCCCGTGTGTGCCATGCCAAGAGGGCCAAACACCAATTTTTGAGCCAGCACATCTAAAGATTCTCCTGCGACCATTTCAAGAATTTTAGCAAGCAGGATATACCCCATACAGGAATAATGCACTTGGGTTCCCGCGGGGCAGACGGGGGGCGACATCAGGATGGCGTTGGCCGCTTCTTTGGGATGATGGGTGAGTTTCCACAGGGGCATATGAGGCGTGAGACCGGAGGTATGGGTCATGAGTTGGAACAGAGTGATATCCCCCCGACCCTCGGGATAGGCAGAAGAAGGCTCCATTGAAAAGTATCGGGACAGCGTATGTGTCAACAGCAGTTTTCCTTGCTCCACAAGCTTTAAGGCCACCATGGTAGTTGACACGAGTTTGGTAAGGGATGCCAGATCGTATCGCGTGTGGATATCCACAGGGATGGGCAAAGGTGCTGTGGTTTTATGCCCCATAACTTCCTTTATGTATATATCCTTGCCTCGCCCCACGGCTACGGCCGCAGACGGCATGGCGCGAGTCTCAATTCCTTCATGCAGTACATCAAGACAGTAAAAAGATTCCATTTGATCCTCCAAAGAAAAAGGCAGGAGCAATTTTAAAAATCGCCGCCTGCCATTGATTTTATGCTTCGTTTTGTGCTAATGCGTGCTCCAGCCAAATCAGGCCGTAGCCAAAAGCTTCATATAGGCCTTTGTGGAAGCCCTGACGGACGATCTTGCTCTGATCCTCGCTCTCCAACACTTGCACCAGAATCTGGTCGGGCAGCTCCTCGTCTCCGTCTTTGGTATAGCTCATAATTTCCATGACCAAAATATATTTTTCTGTCAAATCGCCATAGCAAATGGTATCACCCTCGCGCACCAAGGGACGATCCTTATACATCAGATATTTTCCCTTGACCACAGGCGCGCCCTTGGCATTCATTACATCAAGCTCGCTCATTTTCTTCTCCTCTCTTATACATTTATGATCTTCATATTTGTTTCATTATCGTTACCCTATATTATAGCACAGAAAACCATCAAAGTCAATGCCTTTAGTGGATTTTCCTCAAAAGAAAGTATGAGTCATGGAATTCCTCCGTCAAATGCGGTCAGAGGATTCTGTCGAACGATCCAAGATTGCTCGCAAAAAAGAAAATCTTGCGTATATTTTGGTTATTTTGGATATTTACAAATGATAGAAAATGTGGTACAATAATACTGCGCTTGGGGGTTTGCCCAAACAGGCCCCTGTTCCCACGCAGCACAGCTGTCATCGACACTTCGCGGAATATCAACCTTATGATATCAACACGCGAGTGAGGTCACAGATGTGCTTTTTTTATGCGCTTGGAGCAACCCGAAAATCAGGCAAAAAATACAGTTTCTCCGCTCCGCGCAGAACGGTATACCGCATCCACGATGGTCACGCTCTTCAAGGCTTCTGCAGGCATAACCTCAGGATCTCTTCCGTCACGTACAGCGAGGATCATATCCTCCACCACATGGGCGTGGCCAAACAAACGCTTGGGCTCTCGGGAGAGCACCGACAGATTTCCCTCGCCATACAAAGACAGCATGGTTTCTTCCAAAGCCTCCTCATCGGGGGCATTTTTCATTTTCCATACCTTTAGGGCATCACCATCGGCTTCTATAGAGCCTTCCGTACCGTAGAGACAGATTTCGGTAGAAATACCGGGGTAAGCACAGGTCGTACTGACAAAAGTAGCCGCAGCACCGTTTTTAAACTTGATCAGGGAGGCTGTCATGTCCTCCGTGTCGATATCATGATCATATATACCCATGGCAGAGGTCACCGAAGCGACGTCGCCCATGAGCCATTGCATAAGATCTACGGTATGCACCGCTTGGTTCATCAAGGATCCACCGCCATCCATCTCCCATGTTCCGTGCCATCCGCCATTGTCATAGTAGGCTTGATCACGGTACCATTTGACACCAAAGGTCCCCAAAAAAATGCGTCCCATTTCTCCCGAAGTCAGAGCTTCTTTGATGGGATACATATTGGCATTGAAGCGGTTTTGATGCACCACGCCCGCGGTCATGCCTGTGCGAATTCTGGCATCCTCGATCAAATGGGCGCGGGCAGGGGTGATGTCCAGCGGCTTCTCCACCAGCACGTGCTTCCCTGCTTCCATGGCGGCAATCGCGAAGTCTGCGTGCATAGCCGAGGGAAGACAAATGCTGATGATATCTACGCGAGAATCCTTCAGAAGATCTTCAAAAGCGGTATAGGTCGTAATATTTGGGTATTTTTTCATAGCGCGGGCAAGCCGTGCCTCATTGATATCACAAACGGCTACGAGCTCTGCGTTTTCCGAGGCATACGCCGCATCGGCGTGTGCCATGCCGATACCCAAGCCCAAAACGGCATATCCAATTTTTCTTTGTTCCATAACTGATTCTTTCCTATCCTTGATGTAGCTGTATCAATAATTTTTCGAAATGTTCTCCACAGCCATGAGCACCATTTGCTCACACAGGCTGTCGTAGTCTAATCCTGCAGCCTTAGCTGACAGCGGCAATAGGCTCAGCGGTGTCATCCCGGGCAAGGTATTGGCCTCCAGACACCAAGGCGTTGCATGATCATCCATGATATAGTCAAATCTGGCGTAGCCTCTCAGGCGGAGGACACGGAAGGCGGCCAAAGACAATTCTTTCAGCCGCTGCCATTCTTCCTCGGTCAAAGGTGCGGGACACACTTCTTGCGTACAGCCGGCCTGATATTTGTTGTAATAATCGTAGAAGCCTTCCTTGGGGATGATTTCTACCGGCGGCAACACTTGATTTCCCATGATACTCACCGTCAATTCTCTGCCCCGGATGAGTCTCTCGGCCAAGATCGTGTCCTCGTAGGCGTTTGCGGCACTCAATGCTGCCAACAGCTCTTCATGATGATGCACCAGGGATACGCCTACGCTGGAGCCGCAGGAACATGGCTTAATCACACAAGGATAGCCAATCTCCGCCTCGATTTTACCGGCCACAGCCTCATGACCCTCTGCCAAGCGGCAGGTGATCCAAGGAGGGGTTGGAATGCCCGCACGAGCCAATAGTTGCTTGGAAAGATCCTTATCCATGGCTAAGAGGCTGCCCGCATATCCCGTACCCGTATAAGGAATACATTCCATATCCAAGAGAGCTTGAAGCTGGCCATTTTCACCCACATCGCCATGGAGGGCGATAAAAATCGCATCCGCTGATTTCCAAAGGTCCGGGATATTAGGCGCAATACGGCGATGTCCAAAGCCCGTCTGCTGCATCAATGATTCCAGATCGGGAACCTCCTTTCCGACGGTATACGGTTGGATAGGCTTACAGGAAAATTGAGGGATATCTCCATGAATGGAGCGCCCGGTATAGAGATCGACGGTACATACCTCGTGGCCCTTCCTGGCCAGGGCGCCTGCGATAAGACTGCCTGACGTCAAAGATACGTCACGCTCGGGGGAAAGTCCCCCTGCCAAAACAAGGATCTTCATACAATGCCTCTTTTGTTTAGATTTGACCCATCATACAGGGTCTACGTTATGATATGTAGGGATATCAAAAGGAGTTCCGAAAGCCACTACGCGGGGATTTCCTCCCAAATCTTGATAAATTTTCGGTGTGACCGATGGCATTAAAGCCTTTCCCAAGGCTGAGAGCGCCTTGGCCTGGTCAAAACCGATTTCCAAAAGCAAAGGAGCACCCGGAGACATAAGCGGCCAATAGTCACTAAGGATCTTTCTATAAAAAATCAAGCCATCTTCCCCGCCGTCCAAAGCGGCATGGGGCTCAAAAAACAGCTCGGGCTCAAGTCCAGCCACCACGGCTGTGGGAATATACGGGGGGTTGGATAAAATGCCGCAAAAGGGCGCGTAAGGTACAAGCGCTTCCTTTCCCTCGTTCAAAAGATCGGCACACACAGGGATCAATCGATCCGCCACACCGTTGAGTTTCGCGTTTTCCACGGCCAAAGCCAAGGTATCGGGGAAAAGCTCTAAGGCCACAGCTTTGAGGTCGGGACGATGCTTGAGAACCGAGACAGCAATACAGCCGCTTCCGGTACAAAGATCTACGAAAACGCCGTCTTGGGGCAAGTGTGTGATCGCCAACTCCACCAGCAGCTCCGTGTCGGGTCGAGGGATCAAACAGTGCTCATTGACACGAAAGGTACAGCCATAAAAATCCCACTTCCCCAAAATATATTGAAGAGGATAGCGAGAGAGACGCCGTTCAACGGCTTTGTCAAGTGCCGAGGTATCATAAATGCGATGTCGGTCGCAAAGAAGCGATACGCGATCAGCACCGCCAAAGGCTTCCAGTAGAAGCAGGGCCTCCTCACGCGCATCATGGGTAGGTATGCCCGATACTTCGAGACACAGGCTCAGGCTATGGTAAGAATACGGCATGTGTACCTCCCAACATCATCTTTCAAATTCATATTTATTATATCATATACCCAAAAGAAATAAAAGGTTTTTTTGTAACTTTTTCTGAGAAATCAAAAAGCGAGCCGTTTCCGGCTCGCTTTTTGAATGTAATAGATATCTATTACTTGTACTTTCTCTTGCGTGCAGCTTCAGACTTTTTCTTGCGCTTGACGCTGGGCTTCTCGTAGCATTCTCTCTTACGGAGCTCTGCCAAGGTCCCAGAGCGAGCGACCTGACGCTTAAAGCGGCGAAGAGCGCTGTCCAGAGACTCGCCCTCTTTAACTTTAACCTCTGCCATTTCTGTTTTCCCTCCCCTCGCTTAACGCCGGAGATAGCCGCCAAAGCTGACTCCGTGATTCGGTGTTTGAACTACCGAAACGCGGCAAATGTCCACTATCGGCAAACTCTTTGCTTATTATACCTCAAACCCATGGATTTGTCAATACCAAATTTGAAATTTCACATAAAAATTTGGAACTTTTTTCGCGCAATTAAAAAAGCACTACCGAAGCAGTGCTTTTTTGGAGCTGGTAATCAGATTCGAACTGATGACCTCGTCATTACCAATGACGTGCTCTACCGACTGAGCTATACCAGCGTTCTCGAGTGCCTTTGGAGCTGGTAATCAGATTCGAACTGATGACCTCGTCATTACCAATGACGTGCTCTACCGACTGAGCTATACCAGCGTACATAAGGCGCTCAAGACTTGACTATTATAGCACACACTTGAAATTTTGTCAATAGCTTTTTTGAATTTTTTTGAAGAATTTTAGGATTATTTTCAGAGTTTTCAAAGCATATCCGAAGATGCTTTTCACTATTTGGAATTTCTTAAAATTATTGTGGCATATCCTTGATTTTTCGGGGAAAGTATGCTATAATATATAGGTTAAAATCTATATTAAGGAGGCTATTATGGCATCCGAAAAGAATATTCAAAGTACCTCCGGGAGCGTTATCATTGGTATCGACGTCGGAGGAAGTACAACCAAAATCGTAGGTTTTCGCCACGACAGCCCTACGCCTACTCTCATGGCTCCCCTGTTCGTCAGGGCTACCGATCCCATTACATCTATCTACGGCGCCTTGGGGCGTTTTACCTCGGAAAATCATCTCTCCCTGTCAGATATCCGCCGCGTCATGATGACAGGTGTGGGATCTTCTCATATGGAGGGAGGGATCTATGACTTAGACTGCCGTGTGGTTCCAGAGTTTTCGGGTGTTGGTTTGGGTGGATTGTACCTGTCCGGATTGAATGAAGCCATCATCGTCAGTATGGGCACAGGTACGGCCATCGTTCATGCCAAACGCGAGACTGACGGACATACCGATATTCATTATTTAGGCGGCACGGGTGTCGGTGGCGGTACGCTGTTGGGGCTTACCAAAAAGATGTTGGGCGTAGATACTGTTGAACATATCGAGCAGCTTTGCGAGGGAGGAGATCTTTCTAAGGTCAACCTGACCATTCGTGATATTTCCAAGCAGCACGACCAGTTTCCAATCGGAGCCAACCTAACAGCAGCCAACTTTGGTAAACTCTCGGATATGGCCACAAACGAGGATATCGCGTTGGGTCTCTGTAATATGGTAGCCGAAACCATTGCCATGGTCGCTATATTTGCCGCTCGCGGCCACGGAATCCAAAATATTGTTTTGACGGGTAATCTAACCAATATTGCCCCCATCCGTCGGGTCTTTGAAGGGTTGGGCGATTCCTTTGACGTCAACTTTATCATTCCCGAAAACGCGCAGTTTGGCACTGTGATCGGTGCGGCGTTGGTCAACGCCTGATAGCATTCTTCGAATTTTTAATTTTCAATCGAAAAGGAGGACACCATGAAAAAAAGGCTCCCCGTCTTGTGTTTTTGCTTCGCTATTCTTTTATTGCTGTCCTCCGGTCTGACCGTGCTTCTGCCCGGAGATCACGGCTGTGGCGCGCACGAGGGCTGTCCCGTTTGCCTTTTGATACAAGCCATGGAAAGCGTATTGCGATCCTTATGGCTGATTGGCGCGACTATATGCATGACCATTTCCCTCTTTGACATATTTGCGGGAAGGCATTTCAACCGTAAATGTGGTTCCCGTTTCCACGAAACACCTGTGGAGCTTTGTGTCAAGCTTTCAAATTGATATTTTTCTTCGTACACCGAATTTTGAAAATATCAATTAGAAAGGATCTTTGAAAATTATGATAGAAATCAAAAACGTCACCAAACAGTTTCAAAATGAAACGGCTATCGACTACAAGGACATAACATTTGAAACAGGCAAGTCCTATATGTTGCTCGGTGCATCCGGGTGCGGCAAATCTACGTTACTCAACATGATCGCGGGGATTTTGGCGCCCACGCAAGGTTCTGTGATCATTGACGGTGTCAACATGACAGAGAAAAGTCAAAAGGAAAAGGACAAGTTCCGCATCCGACACGTAGGCTATATTTTCCAAGACTTCAAGCTCATTGAAGATATGAGTGTCATGGACAATATCAATATTCTTCGTTTGGAAGGGGTTGACACCGCAGGTGCGTCCAAGCTGTTGGAGGTATTGGATATTGCTGATAAAAAGAACGCGAAAGTCAAGCATTTATCGGGCGGCCAAAAACAACGGGTCGCCATCGCAAGAGCTTTGGTCAAATCTCCCGACATCATTTTGGCCGACGAGCCTACAGGTAATTTGAATTTTGCCATTGGCGAGCAGGTTATCAAGGAATTGATCCACGTGTCCGAAGGAAAAACCCTCATTGCTGTCACCCACGACGATCGGTTGGCTCAATATTTTGATGTGGTCGTTGATATGAACGATATGACAGGCGACCGCAGGGACCTTAATTCCAAGGAAAAGGAGGGTGTCTGATATGCTTGGTTTTGCGCTAAAAAACATGGCTATCAAAAAAGTTCAGATCATTTTGGTGGTGCTTTCCATTATGCTGTCTGCCGGCATCGGAGTTTTGGCTTACAATGTGGCCTCCCAAGTGGATGATGGAATCACGCAGAACGCAGGATATTATTCTGTTATTGTAGGCCCTTCGGGCAGCCAGACACAGCTTGCCATGAACACCATGTACTTTACCGATGAGCCGTTAGGGACCATTCCCTACTCTGTAGTCACACAACTGCAAATGGACGGCACTCGGGTCAGCCGCGTCATTCCCTTCGCTATGGCTGACAGCTATAACGGCTCCGATGTGGTGGGAACTACAGCGGCATTTCTTGATGGCAAATCTATCGCCTCCGGCGAAATGTTTGATGATACCACGACCCTGCAAGTGGTTGTAGGATATAACGTAGCCAAAATCAACGAGCTGAAGGTGGGTGACACAATTTATACCAGCCACTCTGCCGGTGGCACCGATACCCATGCGCAAGGTCTTACGGTTGTCGGCATTTTGGAGCAATGTCATTCTGTTTATGACAATGTGGTCTTTACACAGATTCGCACCCTTTGGGCCATGCATGATCATAGCGAGGCTTATGACGAACACGGAAACGAAGAGCACAGCGAAGAAGAGCATCAACACACGGCAGGTACGGTTTGCGCCATCCTTATCAACACAAAAAACCCTGCGTACGCTATGCAGTTAGCCAATGAATATGATGGTATGATCTTTAACACGGCTGATGGAGAATCCTTTACCCTTCAAGCAATAGAGCCTATGGCGGTTGTACGAGATGTATTGAATGACGCTGACAACACCAAGTACATCGTATTTGTGCTGTGCGCCGTGATCCTCGTCATGAATATCATGATCATCTCTATCATCACTTTACTGAATATGTATCACTCTGCTAAAGAAATCTCTCTCATGCGTCTGATCGGTGTCAGCATGAAGAAGATCAATCTGCTGTATATCATCCAAAACAGCTTGGTGGGGCTTGTGTCTACCTTAATGGCCTTTGGCTTGTCGAGGTTGTGTCTGACCTTCATGGGAGACTATGTGGCTTCCATGGGCGTGGTGCTGAATACGGGCAAGATCTACTCCCTTGAGTTCATCATTTTAGGCGGTGTCTTCCTTATCAGCGTTTTACCCACCATGATATGGACCTTCTTTACGTCTCGAAAGGACAGCATTTCAAGCTGAGCGGGTGAATCATATGAGAAAAAGAAATATCATTCAAGCGTTATCGTTTCTTTTCGCCATCATTTTGATTCTTTCTCAGGTATCTTGCGGGGAGAAACCGGATAACTCAGACAACGCAACCAAGCTAAGCTTTAAAGCTGCTACCTCTTACGAGGATCTAAAGGAATTGGACGGTCAGACTGTGATCATCAACGGTTATATGGCCACCAGCTCCCCTGTGGACGGCGGATACATTTTCCTTATGAATCTGCCTTACCAAAGCTGTCCCTTCTGTGTACCCAACACGTCAGAATTATCCAACACCATGGCGGTGTACGCCCCTGAGGGAGAATCCTTTGCCTATACCACGCAGGCCATCAAAGTCACGGGAACATTGGTGGTGGCCGCCAAGGAAGATCAGCCCTTTACAGACAAGTACGGTTACGAATTCAACTTCAAAATTGTGGATGCCTCATATACCATTTTGAAATCCGAAGAGTTGTCGGAAACCATGGCGCTTTGGCAAAAGATTGCAGATTCCGATGTGATTTCCAAGCTATATGCCATGTATGATTACGTCAACTTTGTTTGTGCGTGGAACACTTACTATGTCAATTCCTTTGTCAACGAAAAGGGCGAGACTATCCCCGGGTATTACCTTTACCCTGTCGATGCGTTGAATTATCTGACCAAAGACGGCGCACAATGGAATTACGGCTATAAAGATGGTTATTTTGACAGCCTGAAGGCGGCGGTACGCGCCGTTGATCCTACTGCCTTTGAGCCCCTTGTGGCCAACATTGAAAAGGCAGAGGCTTTGGCTCATAAAGCGATTGCGGAATTGGAAGCCGAAAATTACACGGCGGAATACAAATATGTGGAGATGTTTGGCGCTTCAGATTATGTTTACACCCTCAACAAGGGAGAGGAGCTGAAGTCTGAAATGCAGACGATCTACCGACAGTTTGAGCAATGGCTGGCGGGCTGGGAGATGTAATTTCTCTATATGCTTTTTTAAGCGGAGCGGGATATCCCGCTCCGCTTTTTGTATAGTAAAACCACGCGTTAAGCACACGGTTTTACTATACAAAAAGTCGCCCTGAACTTGCGTTCAGGACGACTTTTATGATGGATAAAAGAATCAACCTAACTTAGCGCGGGCGGTGCGGGTACCTTCCAGCTTTTCTTTGGCAGAGGCCAGCTTGGCCTTCTCACCCTCCACCACGGCGGCGGGAGCCTTGGAAACGAAGCTCTCGTTGGACAGCTTCTTTTCAAAGCGGATCACTTCTTGCTCAAGCTTGGCGATCTCGCTATCGAGACGGGCCTTTTCCTTTTCGAAATCCACAAGATCGGCAAGAGGCAGATAGGCGGTGGCAGCAGGAGTGATGATCTGCACAGCAGTATCGGCAGAAACGATAGACTCGTTAAAGCTCTCAGCCACAGATACGTCGGCGGCAGAAGCCAGGCGTGCAAAAAAAGCGTGGGTGGCGGGGCCAAAGGTAGCCACATACTTGGTTTGGATGAACAGAGAGGCCTTACGGGAAGGAGCAATATTCATCTCAGAGCGACGGTTACGGATGGCCTTGATGAGCTCAATGATACGCTCCATCTCGGCGGCTTCCTCAGTAAAGACGTGAGCGTCATTGACAGAGGGGTAAGCCGAGATCATGATGCTCTCCTTATCCCCTGCCATAGTGGGAAGAGAACCGAAGATCTCCTCGGTGATGAAGGGCATATAGGGATGCAGGAGCTTCAAGATACCGTTAAGAACATAGGAAATGACGTTCTGGCAGACGAGGTTCTGCTCGGTATCCTTTTCATTGAGGCGGGCCTTGGCCAGCTCGATGTACCAGTCGCAGAAAACGTCCCAAGTGAAGTCGTAGAGTGCGCCCAGAGCCACGCCGACTTCATACTTGTCGAGATTTGCGCGAACATTGTCAACCAACTGGTTGAACTTATGGAGTAGCCATTTATCCTCGGGTGCCAGCTTGGCGGTCTCGGGGAGAAGAATCTCATCAATGGTGAGGTTCATGCGGACGAAACGGGATGCGTTCCAGAGCTTGTTGGCGAAGTTACGGGCAGCCTCCATCTTCTCGTCCGAGAAACGCATATCATTTCCGGGGGAGTTACCCGTAGCCAAGGCAAAGCGGAGTGCGTCGGCGCCGTAGGTCCCGATGACCTCCAGGGGATCAATACCGTTGCCCAGAGACTTGGACATCTTTCTACCCTGAGCGTCACGAACGAGACCGTGGATGAACACGGTGGAGAAGGGCTTCTCGCCCATATGCTCGAGACCCGAGAAGATCATACGGGAGACCCAGAAGGTGATGATATCATAGCCCGTGACCAGCACAGAGGTGGGGTAATATTTCTTCAAATCTTCTGTCACCTCGGGCCAACCCAGCGTGGAGAAGGGCCAAAGGGCAGACGAGAACCATGTGTCCAGCACGTCGCTATCCTGATGCACCTTACCACCGCACTTGGGGCAGGTGGCGATATCGGTCTTGGAAACGGTCATCTCGCCGCAATCGTCGCAATAGAAGGCCGGAATACGGTGTCCCCACCACAGCTGACGGGAGATACACCAGTCAAGGATGTTATTCATCCAGTTGAAGTAGTTCTTAGAGAAGCGGTCGGGAACGAAGCGTATGGAATCGTTTTCCACAGCTTCAATGGCGGGAGCAGCCAGGGGCTTCATCTTGACAAACCACTGATCTGAGGTCAGGGGCTCCACAGTGGTACCACAACGGTAGCAGACGCCCACGTTATGGTCGTGGGGCTCTACCTTGAGGAGATAACCCTCGTTCTCCAAATCGGCAACCAATGCCTTACGGCAGGTATAGCGATCCATGCCCTCGTACTTTCCCGCATAGGCGTTCATGGTAGCATCGTCGTTCATGACCTTGATTTGCTCCAGGTTATGACGCTGACCTACCATAAAGTCGTTGGGGTCGTGGGCGGGGGTGATCTTCACGCAACCCGTACCAAAGCCAATCTCCACATAGTCATCAGCGATGACGGGGATTTCACGACCCACGCAAGGCAGGATGAGGGTCTTACCGATAAGGTGGTTCATAGCCTCGTCCTCGGGGTTGACAGCCACAGCGGTATCACCGAACATAGTCTCGGGACGGGTGGTAGCCACGACAACGTAGCCGTCCTCGCCCTTGATGGGATACTTGATATGCCAAAAATGACCAGGCTGATCCTTATACTCCACCTCCGCATCAGAGAGAGCGGTCAAGCAACGAGGACACCAGTTGATAATGCGGTGGCCACGGTAAATAAGACCCTTATCGTAGAGGTTAACGAACACCTCACGGACGGCCTTGGAGCAACCCTCGTCCATGGTAAATCTCTGACGAGTCCAGTCGCAGGAAGCGCCTAACTTCTTGAGCTGACCCGTGATGCGGGCCTCGTAGGAGTCCTTCCAAGCCCAAACACGCTCCAGAAATTTTTCGCGACCTAAGTCATAGCGGGTGAGGCCTTCGTCCACACGGAGTCTTTCCTCCACCTTAATCTGGGTAGCGATGCCTGCGTGGTCGGTACCGGGCACCCACAGGGTATTAAAGCCCTGCATACGCTTAGCACGCACCAAGATGTCCTGCAGGGTCTCGTCCAAGGCGTGACCCATGTGGAGCTGACCCGTCACGTTAGGCGGAGGGATCACCACAGAGAAAGAAGGCGCTGTGGAATCGGGATCGGGCGTGAAATAGCCCTTTTCTACCCAATTCTGATAAATTCTGTCCTCAAATTCGGACGGGGCATAGGTTTTGGGAAGTTCGGTGTTGGGATTCATCATATACCTGCCTTTCTTTGGGATGCGCTAAGGGAAACTTTTTGAAAAAAGTTTTCCCCCGGAACCCTTCAAAAACTTTTAAAAAATAAATATGTAAGTTAAATGAAACTCGCATCAATGGGTGCTTTATGTCGAGAAATGAGAGCGTACACCCGATAGACCAAATACAAATTTTGAAGGTTCTTGAAGAGAGTCCAGAGAGGAACTTCTTTCAAGAAGTTCCTCTCTGGCGTCCCCTCAAAAACAAAAAAGCCGCCTCTCTCGTATCAGGACGAGAAGACGCGGTACCACCTGATTTCGTGTTTTCAGCCTACTGAAAACGACGCACTCTATGGAATATAACGGTTCCAACCGGCAAGCACTACCCTGCCCCACAGCAACTCGCGCTCACAGCTCACAGGCGACCTTCATCCATCTGCCGCGGAGGACTTGCACCAACCGTCCCTTCTCTTGCGCGGCTCGGGGATTACTCCTCCCGATCACAGCCTTTGGTTATTGATCATATAGGAATGATACACTCCGATCCGTGGGCACTCACAGCGATGCCGTGGATCGGAATGTATTCATACCAAGGTAAGTAGGGCGTTACGAGAGATTACTCTGCGGCGTAAACGCTGACCTGCTTCTTACCCTTGGGTGCATGCTCGAACTTAACGCGACCGTCAACGAGAGCAAACAGAGTGTCATCCTTACCGATACCAACGTTGTTACCGGGATGGATGGCAGTGCCTCTCTGACGAACGATAATGTTGCCGGCAAGAACTGCCTGACCGTCAGCCTTCTTCACGCCAAGACGCTTAGATTCGCTATCACGGCCGTTCTTTGTAGAACCGACACCCTTCTTGTGAGCAAAAAATTGCAAACTGAGCTTCAACATCATTCTACCTCCATAAATCTTGTGGCGACTTACCAAGTAAGTCGGGTGCGTCGCACCTTAACTCATAAGCGAACAGACGGTTTTTCTTAATCTTCCTCATAGGAGCGATTTACGACCTTAACATCCAAATAGTCTCCGTACTCCTCCAGCATATCTGTGAGCTGCTGATAGTAGCCGAGAAACAGCCCTGAAACGGCGTAACGCTTAGCATCGTCTGCCTCATACTCGGGCAGAGCGGCACGTGCGCGAACGCGGATGGTGGTGGTGTTGTCCTCAATGTCATAATCGACACGGGAAGCATAGGCCACCTCAATGGTATTGATCAGAAACATGGTCATAGCAGACAGGGCGGAACACAAAATATCAGTTCCTTCCTCGCCGTAGCCCGTATGTCCCTGCTCCTCAAAGCCGTAGAAAATGCCGTCACTACGATAAAATACGATCTTTGTCATATGACACCTCCGCAAAAGAGGATTTAAGGGGATTAGCCCTCGATCTTAACGATCTGCACCTTGGTAAAGGGCTGTCTGTGACCGATCTTCTTCTTCTCGTTCTTCTTGGACTTGTACTTCATAACGTAAATCTTCTTAGACTTACCGTTCTTCAGCACCTTAGCGGTAACGGTAGCACCGTCAACCACGGGAGTACCCACCTTGAAGCCTGCATCGGTAGAGAGTGCAGACACA
>SVTB01000031.1 GCA_015064015.1 Oscillospiraceae bacterium
ACTACGATACCAACTACGGCCTGTCGGAATCCATCGGCCCCGGCTGTATCCACCTGGGCGTGGAAAATATCCACAAGGTAGGTGCCATCGGTGTCGCGGGCTATGGCTGGGAGACCAAGATCCTGGACGAGCACCGCAACCCCGTAAAGCCCGGCGAGGTGGGTGAGCTGGCGGTCAAGGGTGACGGCGTCATGAAATGCTACTACAAGAACCCCGAGGCTACCGCCGAGATCCTCACCGAGGACGGCTGGCTCCTCACGGGAGACATGGCCCGCGAGGACGAGGACGGCTTCATCTACCTGGTAGACCGCAAGAAGGACGTCATCATCACGGGGGGCGAAAACCTCTACCCCGTCCAGATCGAGGACTTCCTGCGCGCCTTTGACAAGATCAGCGACGTGGCTGTCATAGGCCTCCCCCACGCGCGTCTGGGCGAGATCGCCGCGGCCATCATCCAGGTCAAGGAGGGGATGGAGTGCACCGAGGAGGAGATCCAGACGTTCTGTATGGATCTGCCCCGCTACAAGCGTCCCCGCAAGATCATCTTTGCCGACGTCCCCCGCAACCCCACGGGCAAGATCGAAAAGCCCAAGCTCCGGGAGCGCTACGGCGCAGACCGCCTGGTAGAGAGCGCAACCACCAACTGATGCTTCCCTGCCCGATTTCGGGTGGAGCTCGGGGGATCCTCCGCACAGGGGGATCCCCCTTCGGATCAAAAAAATTGAAATTTTCCAAAAAAACTTTTCAAAAACCTATTGACAAATCCATCCGCTTGTGCTATAATATCACCGTTGCGAAAAGCGACGGTAACCCATGGGGGTATAGCTCAGTTGGGAGAGCGCTTGAATGGCATTCAAGAGGTCAGGGGTTCGACTCCCCTTATCTCCACCATAGTAGAACCAGTCGAACCAAACGGTTTGGCTGGTTTTTCTTTATGCTCAAAGGTCGGCGGCGTAGATGATATGCCTGTCAGTGACCGCTATTCGTTTTCCAAAAGGCAAACAGAAATCCCGACGGATCTCTTTAGTGAGGTCGTCGGGATTATTGTTCTGCGTATATTTGTAGAAGATCTCAACCTTGTCATCGAACAGGATGATCTTATCTATGAGAGTGTCGATCAGCAGTTGAGGCTCTGCTTTCAGTGCGTCCATCAGGAAAGTCTCTACGTCCTCCCTGGTAAGCAGATTGGCTTCCTTGCACTCCTCGCTCAGGATCCGCCCGTTCAGCTCGTCGATCTGTAGCTCCAGCTCGGTGATACGGTCTTTCGTGGTGGCGGTGAAAATTCCGGCTTCCAGGGCTTTCATGAGGTTGTCCAACGCCTTTTGCGCCTTGCTTCTCTCGTCCCGTAGAAGCGTCAGGACGGCTTGTTCACGGGCACGCTTCCGATGTACCTCGATCACTTCTTCGGCGATTACAGACAGATTCTCAGGCTTATTCAGCAACATTAACGTCGTGTTCATCACCATTTCCTCCAAGTCGGCTTTCCGAATGCTTTCCTTGGAGCAGGAGTGGTGCTTTTTTCTATTGGAACATTTGTAATAATACATGGTTGTTCCGTTCTGCGACGTACCGCTTTCGCCATTGATAGGCTTTCCGCAGATGCCGCAGATGACTTTCTTTTTCAGCAAGAACGCCACTTCTCTGCTGGACGATCCAAGCTTGTTCTTTGCCAGCATCGTTTGCACACGGTTGAACAGCTCGGTCGGCACGATTTGCGGATAAATATTCGTAAATATCTCGTCTCCGTGTCGGTATATGCCGATGTACTTTTCAAGGCGAAGAATCTTGTAGATCGTATTCGCTTTGAATGGCTTACCCATGTGGGTGATCCCTCGTGCGGTCAGCTCCTCGATGATCTCGCGCACGATCTTGCCGGTTGTGTAGGATTGATACATCCATCGCACGATCTCTGCGCGTTCTTCATGCACGATAATTTTCTTATTAGCCGTCGTGTACCCGTAAGGCACCTTACCGCCTGCGAAGTTGCCCTTCAAGCGGCTCTCATTTTGACCGCGACGGATCTTCTGGGATAGCTCTGCGGAGTAGTATTCCGACAGACCGATCAGAACGTTTTCCAGGATGATACCGTCCAGATTCTGCGTGCCGTCGATGTTCACCGATGTTCTCTGGGTAGCCGAGATCAATATCTTGCCATTCTTCTGAAGCCTCTGCTTGTTGACCGCCACCTCAATAGAGTTTCTACCAAAACGATCCAGAGCATACACCAACACGATCTCCCACGGCTGGGGCTTATCGCTATCGGATAGCATCTTTTGGAATGCCGCTCGGTTGTCGTTCGTACCCGTCATGGCCCGGTCGATGTAGGTGTCGATGATCTTCAAATCGTTACGTTCAGCGAATTCGTGACAGACCCGAAGCTGACCTTCGATGGATTGTTCAGTCTGCCGCTCACTTGAGTAACGTGTGTAAATAACTGCTGTTTTCATTTCATTTTTCCTTTCTTTTCAGTCTTTAGATTTGTCTTTCGACGGGAGCGGCCCAAACGGAACCGCCCAAAGAGGTCAAGGGATACAGGCGAAAATATTGCATTTTAGTCGGTCGACTTCTGCTTTTCAGCGATATTTTCGACCCCTTGACCTCGACGGCGGTTTCGTTTACGCTCAACAGAGGCGAAAGACTAATTGGTTTTAATTCTTCTTGGGCATCTGCTTGATGACTTCGGGGCTGACTTCACCTACATACACCCCGTCGTCAAAACAGATAAAATTGTCGAACAGTAATAGCTTCCTGTCCTCTTGCCCGATGGTGCACACCACATCATCATCCAGAATGTCCGAGACGAAGTAAGCCGGTGTGTTTTTGGAATAGACGATTCTCTCGCCCGATTTTTCGATGTACTTCATCAGGTAGGTTGTCGCGTTCGGTAACTCATGCCTATTGATCGGCTCGAAATCGTTTCTGCCGAAGCGTTCCGTGAAATAACTGTTCTGTAAGGTTGTCTGCATCCTGTGGTTCTTGGTACTGTAATCTCGATGCTCTGTCAGCTCACCCACCATTTCGTTTTCGGGGATATTGAAAAGCCCATGGAAATGCAAACGGTTGGTATTGGGAGATCGCTCCCAGACTCCGATATAAATCCAATTCCTACGGTGGCACATTTTCTTGAAACAATCTCGCAGTTTTGCCTTGAAACTGTCCTCGGTATGCTTCTGATTGTCGTACGTGAACGTGCAGAAATAATTCCAGTTACCAAGGTTAATCTTCCTCACCAACCTCTTCCGCCTCACGATCAGATTCCGTTGGATTCGTTCCATCTCGGCCTTGACATATTCCGCCGCCTGTTCCTCGTTCTCAAATTTCGGTTTCAATTCCGCTACAATCTCCGTAACCTTTTCCTTTCGTCGTTTGGCCTTTGCGCCCTTGTACGCCTTTTCAAAAGCCGTTCTCATTTCGTCATTTTCGTTGCCATGGAAGCCGCCCTTCCCGGGTGACTTACCCTCGCCTTGGGGGATAGCGATGTAGTGGCTACCGTCGAAGTAGACCTTGACTTTCTCATATGGCATGACTGTCTACCTCCTTCCGCTTGCGCCGAAGCTCCAACACGCGATCCAGCAGAGCCGACATGAATGCCTCTCGCTCTGCCGCACTCATTTGTTTGACCTCAAAGCCGCCGTTTGTGATGATGTTGACCTTTTTTCCTTTCAATAGTTTTTCTCCTTCTGGTGTATTTTCCAGAGAAAAAGGCACGAAAAAAAGCGCAATACGCTTTTCTGTCATGAAAACGTATTACGCCTTTGAGTGCAACCTTCCGATTCAACCCTCGGAACACAGGCCTGTGCCTTTCTATTCGGCAACATCTATCTTGGCTTAACACTTTGCATCCTTGGATGCTACCTTCTCTTTTATTTGTCAAGGCTTGCCCGCCAACTCCTGTGCTAAGTTTTTGGAAGTGCTTTCTGCACCGCTGGTCAAGGAAGAGGATATATCGTATCGGCGAGAAATCCTGCATGACTTTACGAAAAACCTTGACTTGTTAGACAGGATGGCGCAATCCCTCTCGGATTTTGAACAAAGCAAGCAAGCGTTTCATGAATTGAAAAAGGAAATACACGCACGAAACTTTGGTATTCGATCCACCTTGGGAGGCTCTCGGGAGTCTGTGCGAGAGGGTGCAGAGATTCTGTTACGTATGCTGGATCATGTCAAACGGCTACGAGAGGTACTTGACTTATATCCGTTGTCCTCCCGTGGACTTTCTGCCCTTGCCCGAGAGCTTCGACAGTTGACTTGCCACCAAGAGTTCGGTCATTTGAACGCCATTCTACAGCGGGTTGAACAAATGTGTTTGCCAATGTCTCCGGCGATCGCCTTGGCATTGAACCAAAGCGGACGGATTGTAGGTTGCCATTTGACAGAACCGTTCTTGAGTGTTTCAGCGACAGATACGGAGAATAAGACTAAAAAGCGTTTTTTACTGAATAAACCTTCATCAAGGTCTTTAGACGTTGGTGACAAGAAGGAGGCAAATCAAAACATCCATCTGAATCCTCCCGTGATCCATTCGGATTGCCAAAGTAAGCTCAGAGCCTATCCATATCTGGAGATGGAGGCTCTGTTAACCTCTCTCATGGCGGGGATCGTGGATAGCATAGGGGTGCTTTACCAAGAGCTTCGCTTCTATTTCGTGGCAAGAGCATACGTAGCGTTTCTTCAAACGAAAAAAGTGCCCTATACCTACCCGAGCGTGGGAGAACAAAGCACCTTTCAGGATATGTGGGATCTGCGTTTGCTCACCGAGGGCGTTAAGACCGTAGTGCCAAACGACTATTGCCCGTTGAATAAGGATGGGGCACTTTTGTTCGGTGACAACGGAAACGGGAAAACAGTGTTTTTGCGGAGTATTATGAGCTGTCAGCTTTTGGCGCAAGCGGGACTACCGATCCCTGCCCGTCATGGAACGGTCAAGCTGTATGTCTCCTTGCAAACACAATTTGCGGAGAGCGAAGAACCAAGCGCGGCTAGGCAGCAGATGGGGCGATTCGAACAAGAGGTGCAGGAGCTTCATGCGATCATCGAATCCATGCCGGCTAATAGCTTGTTGATTCTCAACGAGGTCTTTCAAACCACTGCATATGCCGAGGGAGCGGTAGGGCTCTACTACATACTCCGCTATCTGACGGACACGCGGGTGGATTGGATCGCGGTTACCCACTTGACCGACCTGAAGCAGATCTTCCGTGGGCAAGGACGCAGTCAAGTGGTCATGTATGAAATGTCGAAGGAACATAAGGCACTCCCGCTTGACAAGCAGTAAGGAGGGAGTAGAATAACGGAAGGATATCAGGTCAAAAAGGCCGAGAGTAACCGTAACAGTTTCTCTCGGCTGTATTTTTCACACTTATATTATACCATAAATCCTACCAAAAATCAAGTCTTGTTTTTACCAATTTGATATGCTATAATTTAGAAATCACAAAACACGGCCATATCCACCATATTCCACGCTCCGTGGAAAAAGACTTGCGAAGCGGTTTCTTTACTTTGCCCACAGGCATTGTTATAATAAGAGTGCAGTTTATGCAACCGTAAGTTTCTTGACTTGGATCACTGCACATGGTATACTTGTAAGTGCGATACCACCGGTTTTTAAAACGAAAATATGGGAAGGAGCCTCAGATGAAAAAAATAACCGTAGGGCAAAATATCCGCCGCTTTCGTAAGGAGAAAAAGCTGACACAAAGCGAGCTTGCGGAACTTATCGGCGTCTCCGTCCAAGCCATTTCCAAATGGGAAACAGATGCGGGAATGCCCGACATTTCCCAGATCGTCCCATTGGCACGGGTGTTGGAGGTATCCACCGATTGCCTGTTGGGCATGGAGGAAACCGAACAGGATGCCGTATTTGCAGAACTCAAATCGAGGGTTGGGACTTTCGATACATTTGCATTCGATTTTGCCAGAGAAGGTATGGATACCAAGAATTTGTACGAGATTTCGGTGTCCTATTTTGAAGAGCATCCCACGTTCCCGATGATTGCCTATTATTGCTTGCGTGGCTTGGCACAAATGATTACCGAGAATCCCGATTGGCGTGACAAAGCAAGCTTGATAGCCGAGGGTGAACGGTACGCCAACTGCATTTCCCGCTTTGAAACCGCTCCCGACCGACTTTTCCGAGCCTACTATGTATTGGCGCGTATATATCGGGCACTGAATGAACCAGTCAAGGCCAAGGACGTAATGGCACAAATACCCGAGGTTTACGGAGACCGCGTGTATTTCGAGGCGGAGGTAGCTATGGCCGATGGTGACTATGAAACTGCTCTGCAAAAATGCCGTGAAAGCTTTTCCACCAAGGCAAGATTCATGTCCAGATGTATCCGCATGGCATCACAAATCCATCATACATGGGATAAAGGAAACAATGAGCGTGTAGTTATTTATAATGAGTATATGCTCAATGTACTGAATGCTTTGATGTCGGGTAGCGATTTCCTCCCCATGCGACAGACCTATCAAAAATATCTGATCCTGTATGCCCTTGTTACCGAGTATTTATTGCTTGGAAAAGCAGATGATGCTTTTAAACGGATGGAAGAACTGCTGGCTTTCCGCAAGGAAGTGGAGGCATATTTGAATATTTCCATTAAACCCGCTCATTTAATGCTGTTAGATTTGCCGGATGACAGGCATCATGCGGAGCATTGTGTGAAAGAAATGGACGAATACATCCAAAAAGCACTTGAAGCCATGACATCCTCTCCCCTGACCTCCCAGGATTCCCGCTTGCAAGAAATGAAGGAATCCTTCGCAAGCATAAACAAGTAATATGTTTCAGGAAGGAGAACCTACATATGAGTCAATCATCATCCGATATGCCGAATAAAAAGAAGCGCAGAAAAAAGGAGAAGCCGCCGTACTCCCTGCTGAGCAATACGGCTTATACGTTCCGCGAGATCTGGCGAAACAAAAAAACCGTGGCTATCACAGCCATTCTACTCATTTTTCTGCCACCGGTTCTGTCTTTGTTGTATAGCCTGATTCCCTCGCTGGCCGTTTCGCTGGTGGAGGAGGGGGCAAGCGACACGCGGCTGGTTCTGGTTCTTTGCGGTGTCAGCCTTGCCGCGATGGCACTACAGATCTTCAATACCGTGACCGGCACCCAAAACGAGAAGTATTACCTCGCGCTCAATTACACCTATCTGCTCAAGCTCAACCGCAAAGCCATGGTGGTGGATTACGCATACCTGGAGTCGCCCCATGGGCAGAACATGAAAAGCCTGGCTTTGGGGAACGTCAACCCTAACGACACCTATGGCAATTCCAATGCCGCCGTTCTTCCTTATCGTCTGATCTCCACGTTTTCGGGGCTTATAGGGCTTGCGTCCTACGCCGCCATTCTGGCCATCCTCAATCCCCTGCTGATCGCTGTATTGCTGGCGTCTTCCATTATCCCGTATCTGCTGAATCAATGGTTTAACAAGTATTGTCATGAGCGGCGGGAGGAGGAAAGCGCGCTGACGCGAAAGTTGGTTTACACCACGACCACCAAAAGCGATCTGCGCTTGGTTAAGGACGCGATCTTCTACAAGACCGCCAATCTCTTGCTTTCGCTCTACTGGAAGGCGGTGTACGGTATCGTATCCTTGCGCCAAAAGCATATGCGCGTAGGATTCTTTCGCGTCGATATTGTCAGCGCGCTGCTGATTCTGCTTCAAAACGGAGCCGCCTACGCCATTCTGATCTACAGAGTGTTGGTGGCGGGCACCCTGGATCCTGCATCCTTCGTGTTTTACTTTTCGGTGATCACAGGCTTTGCGGGTTGGTTTCAGCGTTTTCTTTACAACCTTTCTGCTGCTCAGCAAAACAGCCGCCAATTCTGCGATCTGCGCGCCTATTTAGACCTGCCCGATCGCTACAGTAAGCAGAACGATTCCGCCGCCCCCCTGCCCGAGGACACATGGTCGGTAGAATTTTGCGATGTTTCCTTCCACTATCCCGTGGAGCAAAAGCCGGGTGAGGAGACGGCAGAGCCCGAAGCGCAACAAGAGCTTGCGCCTTTGGTGCTGAACAACGTCAGCTTCCGCATCGAAAAGGGCGAAAAGTTGGCTCTTGTGGGCCTCAACGGTGCGGGAAAGACCACGCTGGTCAAGCTGTTGTGCGGTCTGCTGGAACCTACCGAGGGGCAGATTCTGATCAATGACCGTCCCCTTGGCGACTACGATCGCGATGCCTATTTCAAGGCTCTCTCCGTCGTGTTTCAGGACATTTTCCTGTTACCTGTGACCGTGCGTCAGAACATCACGCTATGTCCGGAGAACAAAGTAGATGAGGAGCATCTGTCTTGGTGTCTGCGCGAGGCGGATATGGAGAGTTGGATTCACGAGCTGCCACAGGGGCTGGACACGTATCTTGTCAAGAGCGTGCGTGACGGAGCCGTGGATATGTCGGGCGGTCAGAAGCAAAAGCTGGCTCTCGCCCGTGCGCTGTACAAGGGCGGACGCATGATGATCCTGGACGAGCCCACCGCCGCCCTTGACCCCATCGCGGAAAACAAGATGTATCTGGAATACGACCGTTTGATTGGCGGCAACACTGCGTTGTTCATCTCTCACCGCCTGTCCTCTACTCGTTTTTGTGACCGCATCCTACTCTTGGAAAACGGATGTGTGGCCGAGTCGGGGACACACGATCAGCTGATGACGCAGGGCGGTAAGTATGCCGATCTGTTTAATATCCAAGCGCATTACTACAGAGAGGAGGCAGCGGCAAATGAAACGTAAGAAAAATCAAAAGCCCGAAGGCTCGCGCACGTTCGCACAGGATATCAAGCTGTTTTGCCGCGGCATTGGCATCGTGCGCCGCGTTAGCCCGGGATACCTGACCCTACTTTTGGTCCGCACCTTCTTCAATCGCCTCTCCCCCTTTATTAACCTGTACATGAGTGCCTTTATCTTAACCGAGCTCTTGGGAGAAGGACGCATTGACCGCCTGATTAAGCTGGTCTGTATCACGCTGGTGCTGGATCTGATCGTGTATCTGATCGATTACGGTATGAGTCGCTATATCAACGGCGGCGGTCGCATATTCCTGTTCTATCAGCAATTCGGCATACATAACGACATGAAAATGTTTGCTTTGGACTACGCATCCATCGAAGACCCCGAAACCCACCGTATGTTCAACCGCTATCAAGAGATGTTCACCAAAATGGGCGCAGGACTTCCCACCGTCACACAGGGTGTGGTAAATATTGCAGGTCATCTGATGACGATCTGCTTTTCCATTGGCATCATAGTCGAGCTTTTGGTACTGGGTGTGTTCAGCGGCGGTTACGGCACCTCGTGGATTAATTCCATTCCCGCCGTGATTGTCATTTGTGTCTTGATGGTGGGCCTGTGCGCTCTGCGCATCCGGTTTACCTCGTCCTCCACCCAAAAGAGCCAGAAGGCCGTGATGGATATGCTGCCCTTCAAGCGGATCTTCGAGTTTTACACCGCCGAATACGTGGGCAACTATCACGCAGGCAAGGATATCCGTTTGTACGATCAGCAGGAGCTGATCGAGCAGGATATGATGTCGGAATACCCTCGGATGCTCCGTGCCGCGGGAAAGATGCAAAACGGCATGGCAGCTCATAGAATCTCGGAGAGCGTCATTGGCGGACTCAGTGACCTAGGCATCTACCTGTTGGTGGCCGTCCGTGCCGCCGTGGGTGCTGTTGGCATTGGCAACATCCTCAAATATGCCCAGGGTATCATACGCCTGACCAATGCGATCGCGGGGATATTGAACACCGTGAGCTACGTGCGGGCGCGCAACGAATGCCTGGCAGTGCTGTTTGAGTATTTGGATCTGCCCAACAAGATGGAGCAAGGAGACGGAAAGATTCAGCCTGACGAGCGTGGCGGCTATACCTTTGAGTTCCGTAACGTGTCCTTCAAGTACCCGAATACCGAGCGATATGCTCTTGAAAACATCAATCTGACCTTCCGCTCGGGTGAACGAATGGCTGTGGTGGGCATGAACGGATCGGGAAAAACCACCTTGATCAAGCTCCTGTGCCGCTTGTACGACCCCACCGAAGGGGAGATCCTGCTCAACGGTGTGAACATCCGCACTCTGTCCTATCAGGACTATTTGGAGGTTTTTTCGGTGGTGTTCCAGGATTTCGGGCTATTCGCTCTGACGTTGGGACAAAACGTGACCATGTGCGAGTCCCCCAATGCAAATCAACGCCAAAGAGCCGAAGAATGCTTGCGCCTTGCCGGTTTTGGTGACAGGTTAGATGCCTTCCCGGGCGGTCTGGATACCTATCTCTACCGTAAATACGATGAAAACGGCATTGAGATTTCGGGGGGCGAGGCGCAAAAAATTGCGTTGGCTCGTGCGCTGTATAAATCCTCTCCCGTGTTGATATTGGACGAACCCACCGCCGCTCTTGACCCTGTAGCTGAATTTGAGATATACAGCCAATTCGACCGGATCGTGGGCGATCGGACCGCTATCTTCATTTCGCATCGCTTGTCCTCCTGCCGGTTCTGCCACGATATCGCAGTCTTTGACGACGGCCATTTGGTTCAGCGAGGATCGCACGAGGAACTGCTGGCTGATACAAACGGCAAATATCATGAGCTGTGGTATGCACAGGCGCAGTATTACACTGAGCAAGAGACAACTTGATTTGAATAGAATTACGCCGAGAGTGACCAATTACGGTCGCTCTCGGCGGTATTTTTACATGAATATTGATTTTTTCAAGATTGTTTTCAAAAAGTATTGACACTACCGCCGAGAGCAGCCATTACGGTTACTATCGGCGTTTATCTTATTCTTAGCCTATCCAATTAATAGTTTAAACAATTATAGAATGTGATGTTTGACTTTACCATATCGTCATGGTATATTATAACGCGGAAGGCTTCTCCAAATCCAAACAAAGGAGAATAAACATAAATCTTGGTGCTTATCTCTATACTCATGCGTTTCCGTCAACTCAACAATAAGTTGCCACTAAGTTTGGTAAACTATTCGTAAATAATACTGATTATCTTGAAAAATGTCGATTTCTATGGTATAATTATTTTACGGTAGGCATTGGCTCGTCCAAGGAAACCGTGCGGAAAGGATTCCACGAGTTTTTACCATGTTCATAAATCATATTTTGCAAAGGAGCATTAATATGTTTAAACGTTTGAATATAAGTAACTGGAGACAGTACTCGGACATTGACATCCAGTTCCATGATCACCTTACTGTATTAACGGGAGCTAATGGTGCAGGAAAAACAACGATTCTCAATTTGCTATCGCAAAACATCGGATGGGAAGCAAAGTTTGTAAGTTCCTATGAAACAGACAAAACTGGTATTTCAAAATATTTTAATAGTTTAAAATTGTTAGGCAAAAAGTTTTTCATACGAAAAACTGAGCAGACAAATACCAGCGAGAATAAGTTGGGTGAATTGGAGTTTTCTGACGGAACTGTTGTCGACATAATTTTACCTCTTAAAGTTGATAGTGGGACTTATTCAGTGACCTTTAAAGGTGCCAAACGGGAAAGGGGTGTATATGTACATTCTCATCGTCCTAATTTCCCATACAGAGCTGTAAAAAACATCACAACCGCGATCGCAACACGCGAGCAGATATATCAGAAATATAATGATTTCAATAAGAGTTTTGTATTTGATACTTACCGCGATACAGACGAAGTATCAGCAACATCGCTTATAAAAGAAACACTGGCAGCTTTGGCGATTTTTGGATATGGGAATCAATCAGTTGTTCCTAATGAAAATGCTCGCAAACTTTTTGAAGGATATGTAAATATTCTGAAAATCGTTTTGCCACCTAAACTGGGATTTGAAGGCATTTCGGTTATGGTACCAGAAGTGATTTTATGTACTAAAACCGGAGATTTTCCTATTGACGCTATTTCTGGAGGTATTTCTTCCATTATCGACATAACTTGGCAATTATATATGTTTGCAGACACCGCAGAATCTTTTGTAGCAATAATTGATGAACCAGAAAACCATTTGCATCCGGAATTACAGAGAACATTTCTTGGGAATTTAATCAAAGCATTTCCTAATGTTCAGTTTATTATTGCAACTCATAATCCGTTTATGATTACAGCTGAGAAAGATTCAAATGTATATGTGTTGAACTATGATGAGAACAACAAGGTATCTTCGTTCCAATTGGATTACATAAATAGGGCAGGATCTTCAAATGCTATTCTTCGTGAAGTGCTAGGAATCGATTCTTCGATGCCGATATGGGCAGAAAAAACTCTTGATGAAATTATCTGCAAATATAGTCAAGTAGAACTAACATCAGAGTCGTTAACTAATCTTAAACAAGAATTGGCTGAAATCGGTTTGGACAACTATATTCCCGATACCATTGCACGTGTAGTAGAGGAGGGATCGACAGATGATTAAAATCTGCAAAGCGCCAAAACCTCAAGTTCTAATTGATAATGCAGCTACATGGACAAAAGAGTATTGTGATTGCTTAAAGGCTGATATAGAACCGAGTAATGAAATTAAATATAGATATAATCACCCACAGATCAAAAATGCACTAGAAAAAGAGACTCACGGAAAATGTGCGTATTGTGAAAGTAAGATTAAGCATGTTGCATATGGGGATATCGAACATATTTTGCCCAAAAACAAAAATGCATGTCCAGAGCTCTATGTTGAATGGATCAATCTTACCTTAGCATGTGAGCAATGTAATCGTGCTGGAAAGGGTGCATATTATGATCCTAATTTCCCCTTAGTAAATCCATACTCTGACACCCCAGATGATTATTTGAGGGATTTTGGCCCATTGATTATGCCGCACCCTGGAAACGACAGAGGCATAGTAACTGAAAGGGTTGTTAAGCTAAACCGAGGATCTTTGGTAGAACAGCGAATAGAGCGAATTAAATCTATCGAGGCACTTTTACAGAGATGGGCTAAAGAGCCCAATCCAACACTAAAAAAATTGTTAGAAGAGGAATTACATGATGAGTACTCTAGTGAAAAAGAATACTCATCAACTGTAAAAAGTTTTCTAATGGAAAATGGATTCCCGGTTAAAACATAGCTCCAAACTTGCATCAACCATAATCTTTATGCGGTCTGTTTTGAAGCGGGGAATATTCGACTTTGTTATATTTATCTCCACCAGCAAAGGGACTGCGAAAGCAGTCCTTTTTCGTTGGTGGAGACGGGGGGGATGGCGGAGCTCTGCGCAAGATGCCGGGGAGTTAGAGAATTGCAGTTTATCGGTCTGCGGCCGATAAACTGCAATTGCAAAATGCAAAATGTAAAATGCAAAATTTATGAAGCCTTTTGCTTTGCAAAAGCCTATCTTGTGGTAAATTTTTCAGTTAAGAATCCGAAAAGTCATTGTCCCTCAAAGAAAATCTGATTTTTCGAAAAATCACTAAGTGCGTACCAATTACTCACAAGTACAACAAATCCGAATGTCTTCGTTTACGGAGTGATTCGGATTTTTTTCATATAACAGCTTCCCGGCTCCGGGCACGGCACCGGGGTGCTTCCCTGCGGCCTTCCGTTTGCAAGCACATCCCCCGCCCGGGGCTTTGGTCATATCGTTCATATTTTGCAATGATTTTCTGCACTTTTTACTATTTACATTTCTGTGGATTCGTTGTATAATGTAGGTAACATTGACAAAGGAGATGCCACATGAAAAAACTGAACATTGCCATCATTGGCCAAGGACGAAGCGGTAAGGACATTCACGGTGCATACTACCGCAGTGCGGAGAACCGGTACTTTACGGTCAAATACGTCGTGGATGCCGATGCGTTTCGCCGGCAGGTGGCAGAGCAGATCTATCCCGGCTGTAAGACCCTTTCGGATTACACCGAGCTGCTTGCTTTGGACGATATAGATCTCGTGGTCAACGCCACCTATTCCGACATGCACTATGCCATCACGAGGGATCTGCTGCTTCACGGGAAAAACGTATTGGTGGAAAAGCCATTTGCCCGCTCCAGGTATGAGTGCGACGAGCTCATGAAGCTCGCCCGGGACAGGGGTCTGACCCTCGCGGTGTTTCAACAGACCTTCCTCGCGCCGTTTTACCAATTCACCTATGACACCATCCGCTCGGGCAAGCTGGGCGACGTCAAGCAGATCAACATTCGCTATAACGGCTTTTCGCGCCGCTGGGATTGGCAGACCCTGCAAAAGAAATGCGCGGGCAGCACCTATAACACGGGCCCCCATCCCATTGGCATGGCTCTGGGCTTTTTGGATTTTGACCCCAACGCGCAGGTGGTATACAGCAAGCTGGACACGGCCCTCACCAGCGGAGATGCCGATGATTACGCCAAGATCCTCTTGACAGCCCCCCATAAGCCCGTGGTCGACATTGAGATCTCCTCCATTGACGCGTATGCCAACTACAATATCAAGGTTTTGGGATCCAAGGGCACCCTCAAGGCGACCCCCGCGGCCTATGAGATGACCTACATCCGGGACGGAGAGAACCCCGCCCGCCCCGTGGTGGAGACCTTCCTCCGGGATGATGCGGGCAATCCCATGTACTGCGGCGAGCAGCTGATCAAGCATACCGAGGCAGATACCTTTACCGGCAATGCCTTTGACATCGGAACAGCCACGCTCTACGAGCAGCTCTACTACAAAATCGCGGAGGGGCGGGACATGACCGTGACCGCCCAAATGGCGGCCGCCATCATTTCGGTCATTGAGGAGGTTCACGCCGCGAACCCCCTTCCGCTCAAGTATTAAGGGGGCGGACACCATGAAACGGATCGCCATTCTCGGCTGTGAGAATTCTCACGCCAACGCTTTTTTGACCTTCATACAGAAGATGGAGGAGTTTCGGGATATAGAGGTCGTGGGCGTATACAGCGACGAAACCCAAGCGGCCGAAAAGCTGCACGAGCAGTTCTCGGTTCCCGTCATGAAGCACTATGGGGACGCTGTGGGGGATATCGACGGCTTGATCATTACGGCACGGCACGGGGACAGCCACTATACGTTTGCCCGTCCCTACATCAGCAGCGGCATTCCCATGTTCATCGACAAGCCCATCACCATCGGGGAGGAGCAAGCCATCGCCTTCATGGAGGAGCTGCGGGACCACGGCGTTCGGATCTCGGGCGGCTCATCCCTGAAGCAGGACGAATACGTCAAAAGGCTCAAGGACGAGGCGGCTCATGAGATCGGCGGCAAGACCCTCGGCGGTTACGTCCGTGCGCCCTACCAGCGCGAGAACAGCTACGGGGGCTTCTACTTCTATGCCCAGCATCTCGTGGAAATGGTCTGCGAGATCTTCGGCAGATCTCCCCTGTCCGTGACGGCACGCCCAAACGGCGACTGCATACACGTGCTGTTTCACTATGAAAGCTACGACTGCGTAGGACTCTTCTGCAATAACAGCTATCATTACTACGCCGCCCGCATGGCGGAGACCTCCTCCAAGGGCTTTGAGATCCCCTCGACCGACGATTGGTTTTACAGAGAATTCTCGGAGTTTTACGGGCTCCTTTCGGGGGAGGCGCAGGCCGTGGGCTACGGGGCATTCATTTCTCCCGTGATGATCATGAATGCCATTGTGCGCTCCCTGGCAAGCGGAAAGGAAGAGCCGGTTCGCGTCGTGTCCCTGTAAAAACCAAAGGAGTTGATATCCATGAGATCCATGCAAAAAGACCTGTTGTCTGTCAAGATCTATGATACCAGAGCGGAAATGGGTAAGGCCGCCGCCATGGAGATTCGGGAGCGTATCCTGTCCCTTCTGGAGGTGAAGGATACCGTCAATATGATCTTCGCCGCCGCCCCCTCGCAAAATGAGGTGCTGGCCGCCTTAGTGGCGGATACGGAGATCCCGTGGGGGCGCGTGAACGCCTTTCATATGGACGAATACGTGGGGCTCTCCCCCGATGCCCCCCAGGGCTTCGGCCGTTTTCTGAAGGAGCATATATTCGGCCTGGTTCCCTTCCGGAGTGTGCACTATATCGACATATCCGCGCCCGACGCAGAGGAGGAATGTGCCCGCTACGCGGCTCTCTTACAGCAGTACCCCACCGACATCGTGGTTCTGGGCATTGGGGAGAACGGACACATCGCCTTCAACGATCCTCCCGTGGCGGATTTTCAGGATCCCCTGGCGGTCAAGCCCGTGACCCTGGATGACGTCTGCCGCCATCAGCAGGTGCATGACGGTTGCTTTGCCCATATTGACGACGTGCCCAAAACCGCCGTTACCCTGACGGTGCCTACCCTCTTTGCGGGTGGCCATCTCTTCTGTGTCGTCCCTGCCAAAACCAAGGCCTCGGCCGTTTACGCCACGCTGTACGGGGAGATCAGCGAGAGCTGCCCCGCTACCATCCTGCGCCGCCATCCCCACGCCACGCTGTATCTGGACGGCGACAGCAGCGCACTTGTGGGGGAGTGACTATGGAACGGATCAGAAGCGATCGGATCATTCTGTCCGACGGATTATTGGACGGTTACGTATATTGGGAAAACGGCCGGATCACCGACGTCACTACCTCCGAGTACCCCGTTGTGGAGGAATACGATGCAAGGGGCTATTACGTCAGCCCCGGCTTCGTGGATATCCATACCCACGGAGGTGGCGGAAATCCCTTTGAAGGGAGCGTGGAGGAGATCGTAGCAGGCTGTCTTTTCCATCTGCGGCACGGAACCACCTCCATCTGCCCCACCGTCTCCGCGGCGGAGCTGACGAGCATGGCGCGATCGGTGGAGCATATCCGCCAAGCCATGGACCATCCTCTTGTGGGGAGGACCATCATAGGGGCCCATCTGGAGGGGCCCTACCTGTCACGGAGGCAGGCGGGCGCACAATGCGCAGACTTCATCACAGCCCCCCGCCCCCGGGAGTATCTCCCCCTGCTGGAAAAGCACGCCGACGTCATCGCCCGCTGGAGCTACGCCCCCGAAGCCGATGAGGGAGCGGCCTTTGCCAAGGCCTTACAGCAGTACGGTGTGGTTGCGTCTGCCGGCCATACCGACGCCACCTATGACCATATGCTGCGAGCCGTAGAGAACGGTTGTTCCCTGGTCACCCATCTGTATTCCTGCACCTCCACCGTCACCCGCGACCATGGCTTCCGCCGTCTGGGTGTCATTGAAACGGCCTATCTGATGAAGGATCTGTTCGTGGAGATCATCTGTGACGGCAAGCATTTGCCCCCCGAGCTCATACGCATGATCTATCAGATCAAGGGGGCGGACCGAATCGCTCTCGTGACCGACAGCCTGGCTCTGGCCGGCACGGAGCAGACCCACGGCTTTATGCAGAACACCGAGTTCATCATCGAGGACGGCGTCTGCAAGCTCATGGACCGAAGTGCCTTTGCGGGCAGCATTGCCACGGCGGACAGGCTTTTGCGCGTGGCTGTCCATGAGGCGGGGATCCCGCTGACCGATGCCGTGAAAATGCTGACGGCTACCCCCGCCGGGATCATGAAGCTCCCGGGCAAGGGACGCCTGGCCCGAGGAATGGACGCGGATCTTGCGGTATTTGACGACGAAATGCGGGTCCAAAGGGTTTTTGTCAAGGGATCTGTGGTGACGCCCACATGAGATTCGTTCCGGGCGATTGCATAAATGTGAATCGCCTGTATTGCATTTTTCCGCATTCTGTGGTATAATGGTATCATAAAAAATCGTTCGACATACCGAACCGAAAAGGAGTTATATATGGAACACATCAGAATTCAAGACGATCTGTATACCTACGTCAATCAGGAGACCCTCGATAAGCTCGTGATCCCCGACGACAAGCCCACGGCAGGCGGCTTCGCCAAGCTGGCCGAGGGGGTGGAGAAGATCATGATGGAGGAGTTCTCCGCCATGACCCAAAGCGGCACCTACCCCGACGACCATCTCAAGCGTGCCTGCGCGCTGTACGCCATCGCCATGGACGTGGATCGCAAGGAGCAGCACGGCATTACCCCCGCCCTGAAAAACCTCGCCATTCTGGATCAGCTCAACACCGTGGAGGATTTCAGCCGCCTGTATAAGACCCTGTCCCTCCGTGGGATCCCTACCCCCATCAACATCGGGGTGGAGACCGACATGAAGAACACCAGCCGCCATCTGACCTACATCCAGGGTGCCGGCGTCATCCTGCCCGACGCCTCCTACTACAAGCCCGAAATGGCCGCCCAGAAGGAACAGCTCCTGGGGATCTGGGCGAACGTCGCCGGCATGGTCATGGCCAAGACGGATCTGACCCCCGAGGAGCAGAGTGCTTTTGTCCGTGACGCCATGGCCTTCGACGAGATCATCGGCGGCCTGGCCAAGACCAGCGAGGAGTGGTCGCGGTACGTGGAGATGTACAATCCCATGGACACCGCCGAGGTGACAGCCATGCTGTCCACCCTGGACTTTGATGCCATCCTCAAGGACCTCTTCGGCCACCTGCCCGCCACCGTGGTGGTCACCGAGCCCCGCTACTTCGAGGGCTTTGCCGGTATCCTGAACCCAGATACCCTTCCCCTCTACAAGCACTGGGCCTACGTGACCGGGCTTCTGCGTTCCTGCTCCCTGCTGTCCGAGGAGCTGCGGGAAATGGGTGGAATGTACCACCGCGCCATCATGGGCGTGGCCAAGATGCAGGACGTGGATAAGTTCGCCTACAACCTGGCCTCTGACACCTATGCCGAGCCCGTGGGCATGTACTACGGGAACAAGTACTTTGGCG
>SVTB01000032.1 GCA_015064015.1 Oscillospiraceae bacterium
CCTCGAAATAGTAAAAATATTGAATTTTTTTGTAAGTGGTCAAACATGTGGTCAGACCGAGGATTTGATGTTTTTTCGACATTCGGGAGAGCCGAAAAAGTCAGTGTTTTCAAGGGCTTTCGGCTCTTCTCGAAAATTCTACGCCGAGCGTGGTGATTGAGACCCGAAACTGGCGCGCTACCACCTGCGCTACACCTTGTGACACCCGAATATTATATCACATGGCGGCAGGTTTGTCAATAGCTTTGAGGAAAATTTCAGGCATCGGGGGTGTCGCTTAGTGTCGAAATAGCGTTGATAAGTGCTTGGGCGATGGCTTGCATTCGCCCCGGGGTAACCTTTAGTACACGGCGGTCGTAGGTCAAAAGGCCGTTCGTTTCATCCTCCACGTCGGAGACCTGGGTGTAAACCGCACCGCACAGACCCTTGGACACGGCGGGAATGATTTCGTCCTCGTAGAGCTTCACAAGGGCGTCCTCGAAGGATTGACCGTCCTTGAACATACGGTAGCCGTAGGTCCCGACGGGATTGGCGGCGTGACCGTCGATCTTCCATGCGTAGCCGCCGAACTCCGACAGCACCATGGGCTTGTCCGTGTACTTGAGCTTGACGGGCTTGAAGTAGATATGCTCGCTGTCCACATCAGTATCGGTGACCTTAAACCAGCCCGAGGCGGTGTCGATAAAGCGGGTGGCGTCCATTTCGCGGAGCCTTGCATAGGCGGCGTTGCCATCGAACTGCCCCCAGCCCTCGTTGAAGATCGTCCAATAAACAATACAGGGGTGGTTGCGGAGCTGATTTACCGTAGACTCCATGCCGTCAAAGAAGGCCTTGCGGGTGGTCTTGTCGCGGTGGAGGCGTTTGTCGTTCAGCTTTTTCAAGCCGATGGTGGGCAGGGCGGTGTCCCGCAGGAAGGAATAGTGGCCGTTGTTGACCATGTCCTGCATGACCAGCATACCCAGGCGGTCGCAGTCATAGTAGAACTGTTCGGGCTCCACCTTGATGTGCTTGCGAAGGGTGTTGAAGCCCAAGGACTTCATGGCGAGAATGTCCTGCGCGTAGCATTCGGGAGATGCGGGGGTGTAGATGCCGTCGCTCCAGTAGCCCTGGTCCAGGAGGGCATGGAGGAAGTAGGGCTTGCCGTTCAGGCAAAGGCGGGGGATGCCGTTCACATCTTTGATCTCCAAGGTGCGGAGGGCGAAGTAGGACTGCACCCTGTCCTCGCCTGCTTCCACGGTAAAGGCGTAGAGGTAAGGATCCTCGGGAGTCCACAGGCGGGGGGAGGGGAGCTTCACGGTGGCTTTCCCATCGGCGAGAGGGAGGGTCAGATCGCCGTCGGGGGTGGTGACGGTGACTGTGCCGTCGGTCACGCCCTCGGCTGTGATGGTGGCCGTATTTTCTGTTGTATCAATGCGGAGAGACTTGATATAGGTCTCGGGGACGGATTCCAGCCAGACGGTCTGCCAGATGCCCGACACGGGGGTGTACCACATGCCGCCGCGGTCTGCGCGCTGCTTGCCGTAGGGGAGGACGTGATTGAACAGCATATCCTCACACTCGACCTCAAGAAGATTCTCTTTCTCCAAATGATCGGTAACGTCCAGGGAGAACGCCTCGTAGCCGCCCACGTGGGAGCCTACGAACTGACCGTTCAGATGGATCTTGGCGCATGAATCCACCGCGCCGAAGTGCAGGATGACCCGTCCCGTTTGGAAACCGTCGGGGAGGGTAAAGGCCTTGTAGTAGGACATGACCGTAGCATCGGCGGGGGGAAGCCCCACACCCGACAAGCGGGACTCGGGACAGAAGGGCACGCGGATGGGCTGAGGCTTACCGCCGTTTACGGAGACCTCCCATTCCCCGTTGAGACAGAAGAAGGATTCCCGCCGCATCTGGGGTCTGGGATAGGTATTCCACGGAATGGCGGTGGGATCGGCTTGCAGGGCATCTCCCTCGGGGGTGAGTAGGTGGATGATAGGGTTTGTTTTTTTAGGCATATGGTGAGGAAGATAAATTGTTGTTTATCAGGGGCTTTGCCCCTGAACCCCACCAAGAACCTTTTTAAAAAAAGGTTCTTGGAACTCTAAAAACTTTCATCAATATGAATTTGTTTTAAGAGTTTTTGAAGGGGGATGGGGGAAACTTTTTGCAAAAAGTTTCCCCCGACCGTACCCCTACAAACAACAATTTATCTCCTTAAACCTCCTTTTCAGGGGAATCAAGATTTTTTAATTTGGCTTTGTTTTTTTTGATTACAATCAGGTACGGTACAAGTACACCCGCACAGGATACGGCAAAGGCACCGAAACCGATAAAGAACAGCTCCAGAATGCCGATGCCGCTATCTTCTACCGAACTGTTTCTCTCTATGGGAATGGCCATAAATTCCGCCTTATAGGTGGCATCGCCCATAACGGCTGTTACGGTAGGAGACCAGCCCATGAAGGTGTAGCTAAATTGATCATCGCTTTCGCGGATAGGTGTAGGGGGGATGGTGGGAGCCTCACCGTAGCGGTAGATTGCCGAGGAAAGAATATTTCCGTCTGCCATAAAGGTGACGGTATATGTCAGAGGAACAAAGGTTGCGGATACAGATACGTTTCCATCGGGCATGGTCAGCGTGTAAGTGATTTGATCCTCTGATTGTGTTGGAATGATAGCGCCCCACTTATCGCGGAAGATCACGGTTTTGAGCCGGTAACCGGGAGCCGGCTTGACCTGTACCGTGACGATTTCACCTAACGCGACAGGATGGTCGGGAATAACGCAAAGGCCGCCCGTAGTTTGGGATTCGCTCGGCACGGAGATGGTTGCAGAAAACATATAGCCGATATACAGACGGTAGGTTTCTCCCACGGTCAGATTGGCGGTCAGATCACGGTCGATCAAAGAAGATACGATCTCTCCATCAGCGGTGATGATGCGTCCGCTTTGGTCGTCTTGCAACGTGATATTGATGCGTACCGCCTCAGCCGGATGAAGGAGCTGACCGGAAGAGTCTGTCATTGACAAAGAAAAGGTGGGGTTGATTGAGAGGGAAATGCGTGCAATTTTTTGGCTCGACAGAACAGAAACCGTATCCTCATCAAAAGAAAGCTTGAAATGGCCGATTTCCAGCATAAGACCGCTTTGCTTTTCAGCTGCATAGGCCATCATGTTGGCGATGGGCAGGCCTTGCAAATGATCTGCGGGATATGTGGCCCAAAGATGACTACCGTCCTCTTTGACGTGTCCCCCCTTGATGCCCTCAAGAAGATCGGTAATTTTAAAATGCGCTGTGTAAATCGCATCACTTGTGACCTCGGATATGGCAGGAGACCAGCCTATAAAACGATGCAGATAGCGGCCGTCTATAAAATCTGCCGGTGTCGCAGGGGGGATGGGAAGGATGCCGGATTCGTAAGATTCTTGATTGGTCTGTCCGTTGACCATCCATTGAATTGTGTAGGTTCGCTTATGTGCCGTGAAAACGGCGGTATAGGTAGCATTTTCGCTGACGGGGGAAATCGCGGGAGACCAACCCTCAAATTCATATACGTATTGCTCGTCTGAGGGCTTATAGGGCGTTCCTGCATATGCCGGAATTTCGCCGAAGGGATAGGTCGTTTGCGTTTTATTACCGCCAATATCCCATGTGATGGTGAAATGTTCCGTTTCTGTGGCGTAGACAGCATAAAAGGCAGTATTTCTTTGGATGGCGATGGACGTTTGCGTATCGGGATATGCAGCACCCGTGTCATCCATCCAACCGCTGAAGCGGTAGGTATGACCCGCCTGTGAAGGGCGGGTGGGGGGCTCTGCGGGAAAGGAGATTTGCCCTCCTTCTGTGGCTGCAACGCTATACAGAAGGGTCATATGATCGTGCGCATAAAAGCTGGCTACGGGATATTCCGAGAAGCAAGCGCTTTTGCCTACGGACAGGGACAGGGGATAATCAACTGCGGTTTGGAGGGGGGGGCTTTCCGTTAACGTGCCATTTTTCAGCGCCCGGTACAACGCAAGCTCTTTGGCATTAAACTGAGGAGAGACAGGTGCTTTTCCGGGGGCGGGAACCACCGTTGGCAGGACAGGCTTTTTGACAACCGCAGGCGGGGTGGGCTGAGCAACCTTCAGGGGAGCTACGGGCTTTTCCACCACCGTTGGAGGAACGGGCGGGGTCAGCATTCCGGGAGGAACAACCTCATCCATGTGGGCGGGATATGCTGCTAAGGGAGCGGCGGCGTTTCTGTCTTCCAGAATGAAGCAATCCTCTAAAAGCTCGGTGAGCTTGCCGTCTGAAATGCTCCAGTTTTTGTCGAATACGATGGTGTCTTCCAGCGCACAGGAGAGGGAGTATAACTGTGCCACAAACTGCCAATAGCGCTCTTTTCTGCCCTGCATTTCCAAAATGTCAGGCACTGCATCGTTGCCGTACAAGCGAGACAGGCTGGTGTAGAGCAGGGTAACGTTGTCTCGGATATCAGCATAATGGCGGATGTAATAAGCATACCGTTCCGCATCGGTTCCCTTTTTGGGATAGCCTGCCAGCAGGGAAATGAGCGCCTTTGTGGCGGCATCAGCGTTGGAAATATCCTTTGCGTCACATCCGACGGATACAAGCTCGTCTTGGCGTGCAACGACCGTAGCTACGGTGGGGCCGTTGAGAGTGCTGTTGAGGACATGGCCCCCAGAGTCGCGGATAAAACAGCTGTCTATGATGACAAGCTGTGCCGCAATCTTGTCCATATCCTCGAGCCAACGGCAATAATCAATGTACTTTTGCTCGTATATCTCGGGATGAGTGACATACTCCGTGTAGTCGGCCAAAGCCTGATCATAGGCAGCTTTTTCCGTCAAATATGCCTCGTATACGGAAAGCCTTTGTTCGTATGCGGAAAGCTCCGTAAGATAGGCTTGGTATGCCGCTTCCTTTTGCTCATAGCGTGTTTTTTCTGCCAAGTATGCCTGATAGAGTGAAAGCTCTGCGGTATAGACCTGGAGTGCCGCGCGGTAAGCCTGGTAAGCTTCTGTCGCGGCTCCGTGCTCGGACAATGCTTGCTCGTAAGCTGTGTAGGCATCCGCGATCTCCTTGGCGCGAAGGTATGCAGCGTTTAGAAGCGTGTTGGCGTTATCGAGAGACAGGGAGAGGGTGCCGGTATAAATGACTTCCACGGTGACAAGATCCGTGTCGGTAGTGTCAATGGTACTGACATAGGTATGGTTTCCGTCATGGGTCAAGGGATACTGTTGCCCATTCCACACAACGGACATAGGAGTCCAAACTGTACCTAAGGTTTCTCCGACATAAGGGCTTGCCGAGACAGTAGTCTGATTTTCTCGGGGAAAGGTAAGGGAGATGAGATCGTGAGGGATACGGCAATCAAAGGACAGAGAAAGGGAAGGGATCAGCTTTGCGGCCTCCTGCTCCAGCCAAGCGATTTCCTCGGGGGGGAGATCTTTTCCCAGCGCGGCGGATATAAAGTGCGCCGGAGAAAGGGTATCGGTTGTGGGAGCATCAAAATTATCTTGCGCATCTGTTTCGGATATAGAAGATGCGATGCTTTCAGCGGCGTATGCCGAAATACCTCCGGTAAAGCAAGGAAAGCATAACGCAAGGCTGCCGATCACGGCGACAAGCTTTTGTTTGAACAATTTCGGTTTATGGGAAAGAGAAAGATATTTCATTTTATTTGTCTCCATAGATAGGGGATTGCGTGAGGGTATACAAAATTATTATACACGATATAAGAGATTTTGTCAAGAAAAACTTCGGTTCGAGAACTTGGCGCAAGTACGTACGGTGTGTGGATACATACAAAAATCCTCTGCTTTTGCAGAGGATTTTTGTATGTGATCAGGACTTGGCAGGATGTTGATACAGCTGAGCCAATCCGCCCTCGGAGGTTTCGCGGTATAAGGCCGACATATCCTTGCCCGTGCGGTACATGGTTTCCACCACAAGATCAAAGGAGATCTTACGGCTGCCCGACAGGAAGTTGGCCAGCGACAGGGCGTTAATAGCACGCATGGCGGCCACTGCGTTGCGCTCAATGCAGGGGATCTGCACCAATCCACAAACGGGATCGCAGGTCAGACCCAAGTGATGTTCCAGAGACATTTCGGCGGCGTACTCAATCTGATCAATACCCATTTCAAACAGTTCGCAAAGGCCGGCGGCGGCCATGGAGCAAGCGGTGCCGATCTCGGCTTGACAACCGCACTCCGCACCGCTGACGGATGCGTTGGTGGCCACGATGTTGCCGATGAGGCCCGCTACCGCAAGAGCACGAATGATTGCCTTGTCCGAAAAGGCATTTTTGTCTTGCATATATTTCAGCACCGCGGGCACAACACCGCAGGAGCCGCAGGTAGGGGCGGTGACGATCTTACCGCAGTCGGCATTTTGCTCGCTGACGGCAAAGGCGTAGGCGCAAACCATGCGGTTTTCACGAGTTTGTGGACTTTCGTCGATGTGGCGTTGATTGAAAAGCTTTTGCGCCTTGCGCTCTACTTCCAATCCGCCCGGAAGCGTGCCCGTGTGGATGAGGCCTTCGCGGATGGCGGCACACATGGTGTCCCACACCTTGGAGAGGAAATGGGGAAACTCCTCGTCCTCATGCTCAAAAACATAGTCAGACAGACGGATATTCCGGTTGCGGCAAATCTTCGCGATCTCGGAGAAGCTGTTTTCGGCATATACATCCTCGGCCACGGCCTTGGGCATACCCACCTCGCGGATTTCACCGCCGCCCACCGACAGGTAGGTCTTGCGACCCAGCTCGACCTCATCGCCGTAGGCGATCAGCTCAAGGGTGTTGGGGTGAGCCAAAGGGCGATCCTCGGTGTCAAAAATGATGTGGGTAGGGATAGGCGCTAAGGCATCGGAGACGGCGCGGTCGGTTCCGTGCCCCTCCCCTGTTTTGGCCAGGGAGCCGTAAAGGATGACCTCAAAACGGGAGGCTTCAGGATAGGCCTTTTTCATTTTCTTGGCGGCAAAGGCCGGGCCCATGGTGTGGGAGCTGGAGGGACCAATGCCAATCTTGTAAATACTTCTGATGGATTTCATGTAGAATTACTCCTTCACACAGATCCATTCTTGCGCGCAAGGCAGGGAGGCGATCCAATCGCAGAGGATGTGCCACTCAGCCAGCTTGTGATGTCGGCGGGCGTAATAGATATTCATGAGGTTTTCGTAGTTGAGGGTCACGGTGCGCATTTGATTATAGGAGGAAGGCAACATCTGGATCATGTTGTGCCAAGGCTGACGATCCTCCTTGTTGGCAATAAATTTCTGACGCTCGGACTCCAGATAGGCCACGGTGGCATCCAAAAGGGCCAGTCCGCCCTCATCCAGACGGTCATGAGAAAAATCCTCTCTGTCAAAGGCTTTGGCATGGATCTTGTGCATGGTGGAGGTAGAGTTGGCTACGGTGCCTACCTTGTATGTATCAAATTCCTTCCACCAGTAGAGCGGGGCGGTGATGTCCACCGAAACGAAGACCTGACGAAGGAATTTCCTGTGATCCGAGCCCGCCACAGCCAAACGATGACCAAAATCCAAGTCGGCGGGTCCTACCACGAAGGCCCCTTTTTCGTCGTAATAGCTGTCAGATTTGTCCCAGCTGTTCATGGGATTGCGAGCACCTCGAATGGCGTTGTCTATGTTCATGACGGCAGAGCGTTCTACTTTCAGCATATGTGCCTCCTGAGTGTCATTGTTATTATACATCATCATTATAACACAGAGCAGGGGATATGTCAAGGAAGAAGCAAATTATTTTACGTACAGACTTTGGGCATAAATTCTTATAAACTCTTTTTTGATGCTCCAAAATTTGTATTCCCGCCCATTGACAGAACCTCGATTTTCGGATATAATATATAAGATTGAATATATTGAATAATCACAGATCAAGAAAGGGCATCCCATGGCTGACATTCGCAATCATATCGAAAAGCGCAGAACCTTTGCCATTATCTCCCACCCCGACGCGGGCAAGACTACCCTCACCGAGAAATTTCTTCTGTACGGCGGTGCTATCCAATCCGCAGGCGCTGTCAAGGGCAAATCCTCTGACCGCCATGCTACTTCCGACTGGATGGAGATCGAGAAAAAGAGAGGTATTTCGGTGACTTCCTCTGTCCTTCAGTTTGAATATGAGGGCTATCATATCAATATTTTGGATACCCCCGGCCACCAGGACTTCTCGGAGGATACCTACCGTACCCTCATGGCCGCCGACAGCGCAGTGATGGTTATTGACGGTGCTAAGGGTATCGAGCCCCAGACCCGTAAGCTTTTCAAGGTATGCGCCATGCGGCATATCCCCATCTTCACGTTCATCAACAAGATGGACCGCGAGACACGCGATCCCTTCGATCTTATTGACGAGTTGGAGAAGGAGTTCGGCATCGGTACCTACCCTATGAACTGGCCCATCGGTTGCGGTGTGGATTTCAAGGGTGTCTATGAGCGCGACCGCCACTCCATCTTGGCCTATGACGAGTTCCACGCAGGCCGTAAGCGTCTCAAGGGCATTGAGTGCGATATCAACGACACCGAGCAGATGGACAGCCTCATTGGCCCCTACGCCCGTGAAGCTTTAACGGAGCAGATCGAACTTCTGGACGGTGCCTGCTTTGACTTTGATATTGAAAAAGTCCGTTGCGGTAAGCTTTCTCCCGTGTTCTTCGGCTCCGCGCTGAATAACTTCGGTGTGGAGGCTTTCTTGGAGCGCTTCTTGCAGATGACTTCCGCTCCCTTGTCCCATATGAGCATTCATCCCGCCGTAGAGCCTGCGGAGATATCTCCCTTTGAGGATCATTTTTCTGCCTTCGTTTTTAAAATTCAGGCCAATATGAACAAGGCTCACCGCGACCGTATCGCCTTCATGCGTATCTGCTCGGGTCAGTTTGAGCGCGGAGAGGAATATTTCCACGTTCAGGCAGGCAAGCCTGTCAAGCTCTCCCAGCCCCAGCAGATGATGGCACAAGAGCGCGAGATCATTGAAACCGCCTACGCTGGTGACATCATCGGTGTTTTTGATCCCGGTATTTTTTCCATCGGTGATACCATTTGCGCCAAGGGTGCGAAAATTCAGTACGCCGGTATTCCTACCTTTGCCCCCGAACATTTCGCTGTGGTGGAGCAGATCGACTCCATGAAGCGCAAGCAGTTCGCCAAGGGCATGACCCAGATCGCCCAGGAAGGTGCCATTCAGATCTTCTTTGAGCCTAACACGGGTATGGAGCGCGTGATCGTAGGCGTGGTTGGTGTGCTTCAGTTTGATGTGCTCCAATTCCGTATGGAATCCGAATATGGCGTTAAGTATTATAAGAAGGATACCCCTCATCAGCTCATCCGCTATATCGACAACGATCCCGAGGAGCTGAATCCCGCTTCCCTCCGTCTCATGCAGAACACCAAATGGGTGCAGGACGTAAAGGGCAGAAACTTGCTCGTCTTCGTGGGTGACTACGAGATCGACTTTGCATTGGACAAAAACCCCGGCCTCAAGCTGTCGGAATTTGAACAGAATATGTAACCATAACAGCCGCGATTTCAGAGATTGCGGCTGTTTTTTGCGCGAATTTTCGGGCGTTGGTTGACAATTTCGATAAAGTACGGTATAATATAGCCAACTCCCATGAAAGGAAGGATTTCCCATGAGCTTATGGATTTGTGCCGACGAGGTCTGTCTTGAATCCCGTCTGTATGATTTTACAAAAACCTTTGAAGCCGCCGTGGGCGCGACACTTTACGCCCACGTGTGTGCAGACACCCGCTATCAGCTTTATCTCAACGAGGTTATGGTCTGTGAAGGTCCCTGTCAGGGCTCTGGGTACGTTCGTTACTACGAGACCGTTGACCTGACGCCCTATTTGAAGGCGGGAGAAAATCACCTCCGCGCCAGAGTTCTCCATGTGCAAGAAGGCTCTTTTATCTCTATCCCTCGCCGTTCCAAGGCAGCTTTCTGGTTCCACGGCGATCTGACTCAAAACGGGAAGACCTCTCATCTTGGTTCGGATGAAACGTGGACTTGCTTCCGCGATGACGGCGTGCGGATGTACCATTGGCCCGGTGTGCATACCTCTGTTGCTCCGCTGGAGGAGGTCTTTGGTGAGCCCAAGCTCGTGCCTCAAACCGTCAAGGGTATGTATGAGCCATTTGCCAACAGAAGCGGATATCAGTATTTCGGTCTCCGTGAAAAATATCCTATCGCCTCCCGTCCCATTCCTCAGATGAAGGAATTTCCACGAAAGCCCATGACCGTGGTCAGACAGGGCGAGGGATTTATTGAATTGGATGCGGGTGCTTACACCACTGCTAAGGTGACATTAAATTTCAAGGCTAAGGCAGAGGCTGTTGTGCGAGTGATCTATTCTGAGTGTTACACCATTGAAAATGAAGAGGGACATCGCTACAAAGGACGCCGCGATGATTTTGAAAATCCTACTGCCCGTCTTGACGGTGTGGCTGATACGCTCCATGCCACGGGAAAGAAGCAGAGCTTTTCTCCTTTCTGGTATCGTTCCTTCCGTTTCATCCGCTTGGAATTTCCCGCAGATGCTGAATTTGAGCTGAACGACATCAACTACGGCTCCTATTTCTATCCTCTGGACGAGGCGGGTAGCTTTGCTTGCTCCAACGACCGCTTCAACGAGATGTGGAAGATCAGCCGCAATACTGTCCTCTGCTGTATGCACGAGATGTACGTGGATTGCCCCTTCTACGAACAACAGCAGTATGACATGGACAGCGCATTGGAAATGTTGTTTACCTTCCGCTTGGGCTCGGATACTCTTATGCCTTTTAAGAGTGTCACCGACCTGGCGCACTCTCAGATCTACGACGGTATGCTCCAGGCCAATTATCCCTCGGTGGACGTGCAGATCATCCCCGATTTCACTCTTTTCTGGGTATTGATGCTCCGTGACTATCTCCGCTATACGGGGGAGAAGGATAAGGCCAAGACCCTGTTGGGAACGGTAGACAAAGCCTTGGAGGGCTTCTCCAACCTTATCAATGCTGACGGCTTGATTGATCCCACTCCCTACTGGGCTTTTGTAGACTGGGTGCCTGCATGGCCCTTTGGTACGCCTCCCGGCGGTAACGAAGAGCCTTTGACGGTTACCTGCTTTATGTACGCTTCCGCCCTCAAGGCCGCTGCTGAACTGGCAGATAAGATGGGCAGACCTGAAAGAGCCGCCGAATATAACCGCCGTGCGGCCGAGATGATCGACAATGTCAACCGTCTGTGCTACGACACCGAGGTAGGACTTTACAGGAATACCCCCACTCGCAAGGAATACAGCCAGCACACCACCCTTTGGGCTATCCTGTCGGGGGCTGTCACGGGCGAGGCGGCAGGTAAACTGGTAGATCGCACCTTCAACGGTGATATCCCCGTGTCGGTCTGCACCTTCTCCATGAACCACTATATGTTCCGCGCTCTGGAAAAGGCGGGTCGCTATTGCTATGCTCCCAAGCTCTTCGCTGGTTGGGAGACCATGCTGGATCTCCATTGTACCACTTGGTGCGAGAACCCCGATTCTCCTCGTAGCGAATGTCACGGTTGGAGCTCCGCACCCGCGTATGAATTCTCGGCCATGGTGCTGGGTGTTTATCCTACGGAGGACGGTTATGCGTCCGTGCGCATTAAGCCCCACGTGGAAGATCTTGGCCTGACTTGGGCTAAGGGTACTGTTCCTACCCCCCGTGGTGTGATCGCTGTGGCGTGGGAAAAGGATGACAGTGAACTGAAGGTCCATGTGACTCTGCCTGAAAACAGCGGCATGAGGGCTACGTTGGAATTACCTGACGGCCGAACCATGATTCTAACGCAACAAGAAACAAATGTTTCTTGTTACCTGTGAGGGTATTGCTAATTTAAAACGAGCCGATCTGCCATAAACAGATCGGCTCGTTTTTTGTGATTAAAAGGTGATGCGCATATCATACCATACCACGCCTCCGTGGACAGAGGCAGATACACCCTCGCAGGCAAAACCCAAAGCCTTGTAGAAGGGAATCAGCTCTTCCTTACAGGTCAATACCACACCTGCGCGCCCTTGCATCCGGGTTTCTTTCAGAATGTGGTTCATGAGGAAGGAGGCGTACCCTTGCCGGCGGTGATGGGGATGCGTATTGAGACCGAAAATCATTTGCCACACGCCTTCCTCTGTGTGAAGATTGGGCTGACCGTACATTTCGTCGGTAAGTTCGGGATGATGGGTGGTCATGCCGTCGGCAAAAGAAACAAGGATACCATTGTCATCATACAACAGCCAAAAATGGGTTGGATATACTGCCAATCGTGTACGAAGCGTTTCAAAGGATGCGGCTTCGTTAGGAGGAAAGCAGGCGGCCTCCAAGGCGGCGATGGCCGAAAGATCGGCGGGGGTTGCGTGTCGAATGGTCAAGGGAGTCAGCTCCTTTTACTTTCAGGGAATAGGGCTAAGGGGTAGGAAGGGAGGATGTCATCAGAGGTGAGCTTCCCGCAGGGGCACTTGGAGCATCTTCGCTACGTCGGATAATGTCCGCTCCCAAGGCAGAGAGCTTTCCTTCAATGTCATCATAGCCACGGTCAATGAGATGCACGTTTCGTATTTCTGAGATACCCTCGGCCATGAGGGCGACCATGACCATAGCGGCACCGCCGCGGAGGTCGGTGGCGGTCATATTAGCGGCGGTAAGCCGTTCTACGCCCTCGATGCAAGCGGTATCTTTTGCTTCCCCAATGGTTTTGACACCGGTTCGCTTCAACTGCTCCAAATAGGCAAAACGGCCGTTGATGATATTCTCTCTTATGATGCTGGTGCCTTTGGCCACCGCCATGAGAGCGGCAAACTGGGGCTGCATATCCGTGGGGAATCCGGGATAAGGCTGGGTTTCCAACTCAATAGCGGTCAACTGATCTCCGGCAGAAACCGTTACGGTTTCCAAAGCGTTATTGGCGGTGATATGAGCACCCATTTCGCAAAGTTTATCAATGGTCGCTTGCAGATGCTCAGGATACACTCCTGTCAGCGTGATGGGGCCTCCTGTTGCGGCGGCGATCGCCATGTAGGTGCCGGCCTCAATCATATCGGGGGGGATGCGGTATGTACAGCCGTGTAATGACGCAACACCTTCGATCTGAATTTCCGAGGTGCCTGCATTGAGGATGTTGGCACCGCATTCATTCAAAAATCTTGCCAAGGAGACAATGTGCGGTTCACGAGCGGCATTGGATATTACGGTATGGCCGGGGGTAAGTGTAGCGGCCAGCATCAGGTTGACAGTAGCACCTACGGAAGCTTTATTCAGGTAGATTTTTGCCCCGAAAAGCCCATCGGGAGCCTCTCCCGTGTAGCCATCGTGGTAGGTGCGCATTTCGGCACCCATGGCCTCAAATCCCTTCATGTGTAAATCGAGAGGACGTCCACCGTCAAAATCACAGCCGCCGGGAAAAGCTATGCGGGTTTGGCCCGAAAGGCCCAACTCCACGCCCATCAAATAGGAGGATGCACGGATGCGTCGTACCAGCGTGTTGGGGGAGGTACAGGGCTTGAAATCTTTTCCATTGATCTCAAGAGAGGTAGGGGAGAGATAACGGATGGTGACACCCATCTCGGAAAGAATTCCCACCGTTGTCTCAATGTCCTTAACAGCGGGAACATTATGCAAAATACAGGGTTCTTTGTTAAGCGCGCAGGCAAAAAGAATGGGAAGTGCCGCATTTTTCATGCCGCTGATAGCCACGGTGCCCTGCAAGGGTTTTCCACCGGAAATGATCAATTTATCCATATGTATATAGCAAAGGCTGAATGCCCGAAAGACAAGGGTGGAAGGGTGAACAAAAGTGGATCGAAAGAGTGATGGCGGTATAAAAAAGCCTTTGATACCCAAGGGTCAAAGAGCTCCTGACCCCATCATAGCATAAAAGCATTTGTTTGTAAAGTGAGTGATTTGAATGTTAAAAATTATTTTACATTTGGCGATATCGACCATAAATCGGCAATTTATTGCAAGAAAATTGTATATCCTGCGTCAAGGTGCTTGCTGATAAAAGGCGACTGCAAGATCAACGACCATACCGTAGCTTTTAGTGCCTGGTGTTCCTTGGCTTTGCAGAAAAGAATTGTTGACCGTACCTGAAACCTTGGAGGCGGTGGAATTAGCGTAGGTCTTGAAAAATTGATTATAAGCTGACATTTCTTTTTTGACTTCGGCATTGAGATGCGCGCTGACCATAGAAAACTGCTCATGGCTGGCCGAAGACAGCGCTCCTGCGACATATTCGTACATATTCAAATACCCGCTGTAGCGGATATAAGGGTCATCCGAGGAAGTACAAATGAGAAAGGCCATGAAATTTGCTTCGTCTTCTCTCGCAATGCCCCGCTGGTGGGCCATTTCATGTGCGGCGGTGAAGGGAAGGGTATAGTCAGGGAAATTGACGTTTAGGTTGGCTTCTCCGGTGAAGAAGGAATATACGCCTGTGATGTGCATATAGGACATGGCTTCGCTGACAAGCACGGGCTTGACGGTGCCGTTCACATGAGTGATGAAATCAAGCTTAGTACAAAAAGCGGCATAGGATTCGTTTAGCTTGTGGCTTAGCGTGTTCAGAGAATAGGGCATTACAGAAAAGCCATCGCTCGTATAAAGAATATCTTCCGTCAGGGCGTTGACTTCTTTTCGGAGAATTTCTGCTGTCTCATAAAGCTCATCCGCGCTGACAGGATGCCGATCCAGGCCCAGCTTTTCATCTAAGCCTCTGCCGCGATAGCCGGGAGCAAAATTTAGAGCGAACAGGGAAAAAAGCAGGGAGACGGCAGACAAAAGAATACCGAGATAGGTAAGCGCGCTTTTCCAAGTATCGCATCTTCTGCGGAATGCGTATACCAGGGAAAAAACGCCAACCAAGGGTAACATAAAGATACAGAATTCACCCAAAGAAAAGGGAACCCAAGCGGTGAGAAGATTTAAAACAGAGCGTCCGAACACGCTGATATTTTGATTGAAAAAATCCGCGAAATCAGGGCTGAGGGAGCAAATGATATAGACCGCCAAACTCAGCAAGGCCACTCCGTAGAACACAATGCAGATTTTGGGTAAACGCTCGGCGGAGGGAGAAACAGGGCGGTAGGCCGCCTGTTGTTCTTTGGGAAGGGCAGCATAGTCGGTGGCAGATATGGGAGAGAGAGGCTCGGCGGACGGCGTTTTTTGGGGGGAGTGGTGTTGTTTCATTGTCCGTGGATCCTTTCGAAATTTCCTGTATTATGAGGACGATACCTCGGAAAAGCCCAAATCCAAAAGAGTTTGGCGGGTAGGGCAAGTCGGCAATACACCGGGAAAGTATACGTCCAATAGATGCTGCATATCCAATGGCAAAGGCGCCCACGTATGAAGATAACCCTGGCTATCAGGGGCGTTGAGCGTATCGGAATATGCTGTAGCGGGGGGAGAAATTCCCGCGGCTGCAAACGGTAAGGGGAGAGACAAAGAGAGCGCGTGAAGAGCGTGGCGATTGATCAAATGCGGGAGACCGCCGTAAATATCATCTCCTGAAATGGGATGCCCCATGCTGGAAAAGTGTACACGCAACTGATGGGTACGACCTGTTTTAGGCTGAGCTAGCACCAAGGATAATCCATGAGAGGCTCCTAAAACGCGATATTGGGTAATGGCCAACTCGGCTCCTTCGGTATTGGCAGAGCAGACCATGCGTTTGATACCCATGGCATCGGGACGGTAGAGATAGGTTGTCAGTGTGTGTGTGGTGCCATCGACGGGAAGCTCTCCCTCTATGATGGCCAAATAGCGTTTGGTGACCTGTCCTTGTATAAGGGCGCGTGACAAAGCGCCTGAGGCAGCACGGCTTTTGCCGACCACCACGGTTCCGCTGGTGTTTCTGTCTAAGCGTCCCATGGGGCGGAATACAAAAGGCTCGCCACGGGTGGCGTAACGAAACGCCAAGGCGTTGCCCAGCGTATCCGTTAGGTGTCCGTGAGAAGGGTGCGTGGGCATAAACGGGGGCTTGTTCAGGATAATCACATGATCATCCTCATATAGAATATCCAGAGGCAATTCAGTAGGCAAAACGGTTTCGGAGGCTGTTTCGGGGGTGTCCTCCTCCGCCAGCGTGAGGATATCACCGGCGCGCAGGACATACCTTACGGTGACTCGGCTTCCATTGACAAGAATCCCCTCGGGGTGGTTTTTTAGCTTGGCCAAAGCCACGGTAGACAACCCTAAGGTCAGCTTTAGGTAAGAACGTAGCAGCCGCCCATCGTAGGCGGCAGAAATGGTGATGGTCATGGTGACTCCGTGCATAAGAAGGTCTTTCACAGTATATGCTAAAGACCTGAGATTGATGATAAAGTGAGGATCGGCCGCGGAGAGATTTTATGCCGCGGCCGATCGGCGGCTCGAGGATCAGAGCATGTAGATGAGGTAAGTGATCAGGGTGCCAAAGGTGCTGCCTACCATCAGGGCGCAAAGCACGATAGCCATGATCTTGATCCAGAGCTTCTTGTCATTTTTGTTCTGCTTGGACATGGTGATAATCTCCTTTTCTTAAATATCCAATTTGATTTGTTGTATATCAATATTCTTTTCCTCAAGCAGGGTTCCCGTGGCAGGAATCTTCAGCTTGCGGTAAGACTTGACGTTTTGGTAATTTTCCCCGAACTCTGCAAGGGCTTTAACGACACGCTGACCTTTTTTTAGGTTCATCAGCTGAACGCCGCCTGAAGTTCGTGTGGTTTTTTCGGGGATTAGAGAGGACTTAATGAGAATCGCGCGGTCGTTTTCTGAGATCATAAGGATCTCCAAAGGCTTTTTGGCCTTCTCGCAGAAAACGGCTACCAACGGGGACGCGGTGGAGTAAGCACCCGTCAGCTTTCGGCGGTTACCCTTGGTGGCGTAGGCGGATACAGGGATACGCACGCCTTTGCCGTTTTCAAAGATGAAGACCATATATTCATCTTCGGGGTAGTTATCGGAAGCGCGAACCTCCATGTATACGGGACGCTCGTCGCTGTCCATTTTCAACTCGGTGGGAAGGTAATCGCCCATGGCCTGCACCTTTCCTATGTCAAAAGAGGCTACGGTACTGCGGTAGACCTGCCCTTGGTTGGTAAAGAACACCAGCTCGTCCTTGTTTTCGGCTTCTATGACCGACATAATTTCGTCACCGTCTTTGAACTTGTGATCCTCCAAGGTAGCGGTGCTTCTGGTGTTAGAGGGCATTTTCTTAAAGTAACCGTCACGGGTAAGAATGAGTCGGACGGGGAAGTTTTCAACCTCGGATACGGGGTTGTAGGTGCTGACCTGCTCCATGCCCATGATCTGGGTTTTTCTTGGTTGACCGTATTTTTTCTTGATCTCCGTCAGCTGACCGGCGATGAGAGCCTTGAGCTTCAACTCGTCTGCCAAAATGCTTTCGATGTCGGCGATCTCTTGGCGGAGATTTTCCATCTCGGAAATACGGTTGAGAATGTGCTCGCGGTTAAGGTTGCGGAGCTTGATCTCAGCGATGAAATTGGCCTGTATCTCGTCAATGTCGAAGGCCTTCATAAGGGCGGGGATGACCTCGTCCTCTTTCTCGGTCTTTCGGATGATACGGATGGCCAAATCAATATCCAAAAGCACCTTGGCCATGGCTTCCAGCAGGTGGAGCTTGTCCCGCTTTTTGTTCATATCGAAGGTAAGCTCGCGGCGAACGCATCCCATGCGGAAGTTGATCCATTCACGGAGAATCTCCAAAATACCCATTTGCTTGGGAACAGAATTGATCAAAATATTGAAGTTGCACTTGAAGCTGTCCTCCAAAGGGGTGAGGCGATACAGCTTGGCCATGAGCTTGTCGGGATCCACGCCACGGCGAAGATCCAGCGTGAGTTTAAATCCGGACAAGTCGATCTCATCACGGAAGTCGGTGACTTCTTTAAGACTGCCTGATTTGATCATGTCGGCAATCTTGTCCATGATCTGTTCGATGGTGGTGGAATAGGGGATCTGTAAAATATCAATGCAGTTGCTGGCTGCATCGTACTGATAGCGGGCACGAACCTTAAAGGAGC
>SVTB01000033.1 GCA_015064015.1 Oscillospiraceae bacterium
CGTATGAAGTGTAACGAAAAGTTATTACTTGAATATCGTACGAAATGGTACGCCATACTCCTAAGGGTTAGTTATGGGTTCGATTCCCGTTGGGGGTGCCAAAACAGCATATGTGTCTGTAAGACACATATGCTGTTTTGTTATTCCCACGAAAGAACACACTCCATGGCTCTGCCACGGAATATGGGTTCGCATACCCCGCCCGAAGTTCTGCAAGCTCGCTTGCAAGACGTAGGGCGTGGGTATATTCGCCAATGGCGAAATTCCCGTTTTTCTCAACAAGACACATATGCTGTTTTGTTATTTCCACGAAAGAACACACTCCATGGCTCTGCCACGGAATATGGGTTCGCATACCCCGCCCGAAGTTCTGCAAGCTCACTTGCAAGACGTAGGGCGTGGGTATATTCGCCAATGGCGAAATTCCCGTTTTTCTCAACAAGACACATATGCTGTTTTGTTATTCCCGCGAAAGAACACACTCCGTGGCTCTGCCACGGAATATGGGTTCGCATACTCCGCCCGAAGTTCTGCAAGCTCGCTTGCAAGACGTAGGGCAGGGGTATATTCTCCAATGGCAAAATTTCCAGCATAAATGCCCAAACGCCCGGAATGTCTGATGAACATTCCGGGCGTTTTTCTGTTGCTGTTAAACAAATTTAGGCGCATAACGGTTCAACCGTCAGGAGACCATTGCTTCGGTGCGCGTCAGGATCAGGAGAAGTCCCTCGTGCTCCTCCACAATCTCATAGCCGTTGTTCCGGTAAATCTGCAAGCGAAGCTTGTCCTCTGCGGACATGGCGTAACGGCAATCGAAAATGATATAGTCGGTAGGCAAATCAAGCGGCTGAAAATCATTGACCGTTTTGGGCTTGTTGACCGTTTTTTTGAGGTGATAACTGATCTCGTATACCTCGTCTCTGTCAGCCACGTGAGACAAAATAAAGGTGGAACAGGTCACAGACGCATCCTCGGGAATGGTATCCAGAATTTCCTCCATTTTTTGGAATGTCTCCTTGCCGTTATCCCAGCGGTCTGCATAGGTCGTGTATTTCGGAATTACCGTAACGATATACATACAGCAGCAAGCCACAGCCGCAAAGCTGATGATATTCTGACGGTTAGGGGATTTCAGGTCGGGTAGATTCATGATCGTCGCGTAAACGAGGAACGCGGTGATACCAAAATGATATTGGAAGCCTACATCGTACTGATACTGATAATTGGTGAGGAGGTTCATGAGTACCGGAACAATGAGCAACCAACGAGAAGCCTTTTTGCTACAGAAAGGAAGGAAGCCCAAAGGTAAAAACATCTGCAGGAAATAAATGAATTTTTCCCATCCGCCACCCGTGGTGGTAAAGAGTTGAGTCAAGAGGAATCCGGGATTGACTAAGGCGGTTTTGATCACACCTACAAGACCGTCAGCAGCATCAAAGATCAAGTTGTTGAAGCGATTGATCATAGGACCGCTGATAGAGGGATTGGGAGTTGCGTCAGCATACAGCTGAGCATAATGACTGCTGGTTGCTTCCAAGATTGCCAATGCAATACCGAAATAGGCCAAAGATCCTGCCAAAAGCAACGCACCGTGGAGAAACTTCTTTTTCGAAAGCAGAACAAAAAGCGCAAACAGAATGACGTAAACCGCCGCATCCTCCTTGACCATAAGGGTCAGGAAAGCAAACAGGTACATCCAGGGATATTTTTCTCTCTCAAAGAAATAGAAAAGCCACAAAAGGAGAGGGGTGAGGAAGCAGTTTTCATGGATATCATAGAAGCAACCTCCCGAGAGCGCGGGATACAGGGCATAAATCAAGGTAGCCAGCATCGTAATCTTTCCCGAAAGCTTAAAGTGACGGCACAAAAGCAGGACGGGAATGACGCCGGAGGCTAACACCACAGCTTGTCCGATTTGAAGTGTCAGGGGAGAGGGGAAAATGAAATAAAAGGGTAAAAGCAGATAGTAAATAGGAGAAATATGCACCACAAAGTGAGACAGAAGCACATCGCGCTCGGCGGTGGACAAGGGGAGTCCCGTTTCCTTCATATTGTGGAACATATTGACGAAAAGGCCAAAATCAAAATTGGGAGAGGAAAATGTCAAATAGCGATAGCAGGTAATGCCCGCGATGAAAAAGCCGCAAACAGCCCCCGCAACTATGGCCGCCGCCCATACGGTCTTTTTGCCCGGCTGCCATTGTTTCCACAGCAGGTGATTTTTCTGCACAAAATACAATACGAACAGACTATACACCACAATCACGGCCATCATGAACAAAAATTGATTTTTACTGTTCTTATAGACCGCCAACCAGCGTGTGACACAAACCGTTGCTCCTAAAAGGAGAAACCACGTGTCAGTTTCATAAGCCTGCAGAAGGACATTGACAATGGAGTAAATGGCAAACAGAAGAAATGAAATCAGAAACACACGGAACAGAGAAGTGTCCTGTGCGTATTCCAGATTAAAAAAATCTCCCTCCTTCATCAAGTTAAAAGCGGCAAATCCGCACCATGCGGCCAAAAGCCGGCAGATCACCCGCTCCCAGACAAATGAAGGGCGAAGATTTTTGAAGACATTTTTGGAATTTGTATTCATATCGGGCTCCGTTTTTAATAATGGATGCTTAGGCAAGCATACTTATACGATAATCATTATATATCAAAATCCATTTTCTGTCAAGGGGAGATTTTACAAAGAAAAAGGACGAATGCTTTCACACTCTGTCCTTTGATGTTTTATATTCAGGAGATCAGCTTTTCAGCCGCACGAATGGCGGTATCTGTGTCCTTTGAAACCGCCAATATGACATAAGCTCCTATGCAGGTCACCACAGCCCCGGCGGTTACATCTTCGTATTCACTTCCCTGCCAGGCATCCGTAATATAGGCCTTTCTTTGAGCACATATGCCCAGTACCGAAGACGATCCCCCTTGCACGTCCCCTTCATGGATACATCGGAAAACCGCTACCTCAAAGGGATGCTGTGTTTCGGACAGAAACAAGCATCCTTCGTCCAAAATAGGTTGCTTTTCTCCGTCAAACCATGCGGCCGCAAGCTCTCCATACAGAGCTGTCAGAAGAGCTTTTTTGTCGGGATCCCCAATCATTTCGGAATTGAAAAGCACCAGACGGCCTTCGGGATGGGGGATCGCCGCCAGCATAGCACGCATGATCTCCTCTGTATGAACGGGCGGGCGAGGCTTGATCCTACATCCGCAGATGAGGAGAATCAGGCTGATAGTTAACAAAAAGCAGATCATAGTTAAGAAACGGTTGGATATTTTCATAGGGTCAAGTCAGCAGAAATTGAGACAGTATTCTTTGGAACACGCCCCAAAATCCTATCTTCTCAGAGGTTTCACAGGCGGTGGCGGCCACGCGGCCTACTTCACGTCCATGACAGGTGAAGACGATCTCTCCCACGGATTCATTCTGATGGACAGGAGCCGCCACGCTTGTGGGAAGACGAATATCTTTTTGTACCGCGCCCACATCTTCCTTAGGAAGAACACAAACAAAAGCTCCGTGCTGAACCTCCACCTGCATCAATTCTCCTCCCGTGACCCGAAGTTTACCCAGTTCTCCTCTCGTGCAGGTATACAATCCGTAGTTTGAAAAGCCCCAATCCAAGAGTTTGGTAGCGGCGGCATTTCGGATATCCCTACTTTCAGCGCCCATAATGACGCAAATCAATGTCATCCCATCTCGCTCGGCAGTCACCGAGACGCAAAAACCGGCTTTTTGTGTGGAGCCTGTTTTTAACCCGTTACAACCACGATAAAAACGAACCAAACGATTGGTATTCGTCAACCCAAAAGCGCCGTTACGAATGGTATCCATCCAGGTAGAGCTGTATTCCAATATGGCTTTATGCTCAATCAAGGCGCGAGACATGATGGCTATATCCAAAGCGGAAGTTACATGGTTTTGCGCCGTGTCATCCAACCCGTTGGTATTTTCAAATTTTGTATGTTCCATCCCCAACTCATCGGCGCGGCGGTTCATGGCATCCACAAAAGCGGCTTCACTCCCCGCGATGTGCTCGGCCAAAGCCACAGCCGCATCATTGGCAGAGGATATCACTACGCTTTTGATCATATCCCGGGCTGTCATTTGCTCTCCTTCCTTCAGAAAGATCTGCGAGCCGCCCATGGAGGCGGCATGAGCCGAGGCTGTGATCATATCATCCATGGTTAACCTGCCCGCCTCAAGCGCTTCCATGGTGAGTAAAAGGGTCATAATTTTGGTCACAGAAGCCGGGGGCATAGCCTCATCTGGATTTTGCGCATATAATACTTTCCCTGTGGCGGCCTCCATCAAAACGGCACTTTTACAATTCAACCAGAGATCAGGAGTAGAATCACTTACATCCTCTAAAATGGGCATGGGATTCTCTGCCCCGGAAACCATCATAACCGCCGTCAAAAGCAAAGTCAAAGACAGGAAAATTGATATCATTTTTTTCATACATCATCACCTCACGCCACAGCATATGGGAGGGGATGATGGAATATGATGCTGTACTACCGAAATTTCTTGATTTTTTTGTTTTGAAGACTTGACAAATATTTCCGACTGTGCTATAATTCAAGTGTACTACTTCACATAGTGCAGTTAGGGCGATTCGCCGGAAAGGAGTATATAACGGATGTTATTGATTGACAAGCTCTCCACCATACCCGTATACGAGCAGATCATTAACGGAATCGAGAAAAATATTCTTCTCGGTATCTATCCTGCAGGAAGTATGCTTCCCTCTTTGCGGGAGCTTTCCGTAACCCTCAGCATCAACCCCAATACCATCCAGAAAAGCTACGCCGAGCTGACCCGCAGAGGGGTGATCTGTCCTTCCCCCGGAAGCGGGTGCTACGTGTCTCCCGATGCCATCGCTGTCATACGACAAAAAGCCATGGAAAAGCTGGAGACCATCCGTTCGCTTGCGGCAGAGCTTCAACTGGCCGGGGTTCCGCGGGAAGATATCCTTGCAACCGTTTGCGAAGTCTACTCAAAGAATCATTCCCAGACTCTCAACAGAGAGAGTCAAACAAACCACAAAACTGAAAACGGAGGTACACAGGCATGATTTCTGCAAATAAAGTAACCAAGAGCTTTTACAGCGCAGGCATGAAAGCACCTTACGTCGCCTTAAACGAGTTATCCTGCAACATCCCCGGCGGATGTATTTACGGTCTCGTTGGCTCCAACGGTGCGGGAAAATCTACTTTTTTACGTCTGCTTTCAGGCGTATATAAGGCAGACAGCGGAGAGCTCTCCATCGACGGTCTGCCCGTTTGGGAAAATCCTCCCGCCAAAGATAAGCTCTTCTATGTCCCCGATGAACTTTATTTTCTGCCCCAATCCACCATGAGAAAAATGGCTCATTATTACAAAGCTATTTATCCCAAATTCAACTGGGAGAGATATGAAAATCTCACAGACACCTTCGGTTTGGATGAAACTTCCAATCTCAACACCTTTTCCAAAGGCATGAAGCGGCAGGCCGCCACCATTCTTGCCCTGTCCACCATGCCGGACTATCTCTTCTTTGATGAGACCTTTGACGGTTTGGATCCCGTTATGCGTAATCTTGTCAAGAAGGTCATTTACAACGATGTTTTGGAACGCGGTACCACCACCATCATTACATCCCACTCTCTCCGCGAATTGGAGGACACCTGCGATCAGTTGGCTTTGCTCCACAAGGGCGGTATCGTCTTTGAGTCTGACATCCAAAACCTCAAGACTTCCCTCTTCAAGGTTCAAACCGCTTTTTCCACTCCCTTTGACCGTTCCAAATTTGAATCTGTGGGCATTGATATCCTGTCCTACAGCCAAATGGGTAGCGTTTGTACATTTATCGTCAGAGGCGACAGGACCTCTGTAGAGAGCAAGGTTCGCTGTATGAATCCTTTGCTTTTGGATATGCTTCCTCTCAATCTGGAGGAGGTCTTCATTTACGAAATGGAAGCCCTTGGTTACGCCTTCAAGGACGTTCTCATGTAAAGGAGGTCACAGAATATGTTAAGCAGTAAACTTTTCAATATCCGTCTGTATCTGGAGGGTCTCAAGCGACTAAAGGTCATTGGCATGGCATCAGCCATTCTGTCCGTAACCGTGTCTGCTTTGATTCCCATTGTATTTTGGATTGATATGCGCCCCGATGTGGATAAGATCACCAACATCAATATCAATACCCTTTGTATTCCCTTATATGGAATGATCTTTTTGGCCCCTTTCTTCTTTTCGGCATTGTTTTCCTTTTTGAATAAACGAAAAGAATCCGACTTTTTCCACGCCATTCCTTATACCCGCACTTGCGTTTATCTGAGCTTTACGGCGGCAGCCTTATCCTTTGTGTTTGCCATCATGATTCTCTCTTCCCTGGCGGCAGGCATTATCTGGGCTATGAATCCCCTGACAACCTTCCGCGTAGGAGAGCTCATTTCTGTCACACTCATGTGTATGCTGGCCGCTGCCGAGCTTTCGGGCATCATGATATTGGCCATTACCCTGACAGGTACCGATACCACCCAAGCACTTATGTTTCTCCTGTTTACCCTTCTCACCCGTCTGGTGCTTTTGTATATTTCCATCGGTATTGATACTCACGTAGATGTGATTTACACCTCTGATCTTCCCTTCCTGCAATTTAATTGGTTCTTACCCTTTGGTATGCTGGCTTTTTCTGTCACAGGCGGGGAGGGCGACAGTTTCAATCCTCTTATGTCTCCTTCCAATATCATCTATTCTCTGGTGGTGACCATCCTTCTCTTTGCGGCCGGATGGTTACTTTACAAGCTGAGAAAAAGTGAAATGGCCGGTACCACGGCGCCCAATCACGTCACCCAGCATATTTTCCGTATTCTCTTCACCTTGCCCGTTGCCCTTCTGATTCCTCTGTTTATTTATGCCGACGGTATGGATTTTACAGGACTTTTGGTTTTCTTGGTCATCTCCCTTTTGATGTATTACCTGTATGAGCTGATCACCACCAAGCGATTCCGCGGATTCTTGAAGGCCACCATGCTCCTCCCCGTGGTCGTGGTTTGCTGTCTCGTATTTTACGGTGCATTTGGCTGTGTTGAAAAAGCTATTTACAACGCCACGCCTGACAGCCCTGACGAGATTGCCTCGGTACATCTCGATATTCGCGGAGGAGCCGGTTGGGACGATTATCAGGATTACCTGATGCAAGATGCCGTATCCTCCGACCCTGCCCTGATCAAGGATGTGATCGACGCGCTCAACTCTACCGTAGAGTGCGACCGCGCGGATGATTATTCTTCGTATCGCGGTTTTCATCTTCGCTGGCTCCGTGTGGAACTGAACAAGAAGGACGGATCTACTGTTATCCGAAAGATTGCCCTTAAAGAGGAAAACTACAACTACGTCAATACGCAATATGTCAATCATTCTTCCGTAAGCACTGATACATTTTTGTCTCTCCCGCCTCTGGAGCTGATCGATTATTATTACACTGAGTATTATTCAGTGAATGGCTTTGATGTCGCCTACAAGAACAACTACAATCTACCGAAGTTATATAATATCCTCAGTCAAGAATACGACAAACTCAGTACGGAAGATAAAATGTGGGTGCGCAGAGGTTATATGACAGATAAAGACATTGAGGGCTCTTTCAGCCTGAATCTGAGTGGCCATCTCCCCGACACCCAAAATTATATGCATATCCTTCTGTACGTTTCCAAAGAGCTCTTACCTGAAACCTTCGCTTTCCTGGAGTCAACAAAAATAGATTCTACAGACATGACGGATTCAGAAATATTTATCCCCTAAAAAGCAACGAACCGATGCGGGAAACCGCATCGGTTCTGTTTTTATACCCCTGTGTATTCAAGAATTCCTCGGTAAATGCCGTCGGCAAAAAGATCGGGACGATCCCGCATGAGAAAAGCATCACCGGGATTGGTGATAAAACCAAGCTCCACTAAAACAGCAGGCATGGCCGTTTTTTTCAGGACATACAACCCCGGCCGCACCTTCATGCCGCGATTGCGAAGTCCCGTGGTCTCGGCCAGCCCTTCAAGAATATCTTCACCCAATCGAAAAGCGGGAGTTCCTCTGGCATACGCAAACGCCTCGCTTCCGGAGGCTAAGGAATTTTCGGATGCGTTCGTGTGAAGACTGATGAAATAGTCTGCCCCCCATGAGTTGGCGTCATTCACACGCAGACGCAGACTTGTATTATTGGAGCTTCCGATCTGGGTGTCTGCAGTAGGACGGGACAGACGCACCTCGAAATTCCCATTTCGCCGTAAACGTGTTGCCAGCTCCTGCCCGATACGGTACACCAAATCCTGCTCTCTGAGTCCGTTCCCTTCGGCACCTGCATTGGGATTGACAGGATTGTGCCCCTGGTCTATGTAAATTTTAATGGCCATAGTTACCTCCCGTTTTTTATCATGCTATGCGTTGTCTTCGGGTAAGGTTCGGATAGCACTCGATTTTCTGATGATTTTGGGGAATATTTCTTGTAATCTTTGGCTTGCCCCTTGAAAAATATCAAAATTTCTGCTATAATAATATGATGTATAGTTGTATCATGTATCACTATGCCCACTGATTTCATAACATAGGAGAGACATATGTCATATCGTTTTGTCCTTCTGGATGCTGACAATACACTTTTGGATTTTTCCCGTTCAGAGCACGAGGCTTTGTGCGACTGTTTGAACGCACGAGGGATCCCGACACACTCCGAGATCATCGAGCGGTACGTTCAAATCAACGAAACCTATTGGAAGCGCCTTGAGCGTGGTGAAATTTCCCGTCAAGAACTGAAAATCAGCCGATTTGAGCAATTCTTTTCGGAGCTCAACTATACCTTTGATGCTGAGACGATGGCAGACGATTATTTGGCAGCCTTGGCCACTAAGTCCTATTTGTTAGAAGGGGCTCTTACATTCTGCCGGCACATCCACGGCCACACCCGTATGTTCATTATCACCAACGGTAATGCCTCGGTGCAGAAAGGTCGCTTTTTTACCTCTCCTTTAGCACCTTTATTTGAAAATTGCTTTATCTCCGAGGTAGTCGGATACGAAAAACCGCACAAAGCGTTTTTCGATGCCGTGATATCCTCTATTCCAAATTTCGATCCCTCCGCTGCCATCGTGATCGGAGACTCTCTTACCTCCGACATACAGGGCGGCATTAACGCAGGACTTGACACCTGCTGGTTCAATCCCAAAAGAAAAAGTCCTCCTTCCCATATGCCTATCACCTTCGTAGCACACAATTTTGATGAAGTGGAAGCCATTGTTTTAAGCTGACACAAGGAGTTATTCATGTTGATTCCCATATCTTTACAACCCTATAGGGCGCTATTTGGCGATCTTGAACGCCTATGCCCTTCCCTGACCTTTGCTGAGCCTATGTCCGTTCACACCACCTTCCGTGCAGGAGGCCGTGCGGCGGCCACAGTGACACCCGAGGATCAGAGGGAGCTTGTGCAGATCCTTTCGCTGATTCGTCAAAAAGCCCCGACCATGCCCATAGCCATCATCGGAAAAGGCAGTAACGTATTGTTCAACGATGACGGCTTTTGCGGGCTTGTCATTTTCACAGCAAAACTGCAAAACGTAGATTTTTCTTCCCCGGATGAAGACGGCAGTGTGATGGTATACGCTGAATGCGGTGCTTCCTTAACAGTTTTATCCAGACAATGCGCCACCGAAGGCCGCACCCTCACCGGTCTTGAATTCGCTTTCGGCATTCCCGGTACCGTAGGCGGTGCTGTGGTCATGAATGCCGGTGCCTACGATGGAGAAATGTCCGACATAACGGTTGCCGCTGAATATTTTGATCCGTATGACGGAGAAATCAAAGTTGCTGAGCAAGAAGCGTTGCATTTCTCTTACCGCCACAGCCTGTTTTCGGAACATCCCGAATATATTGTTTTGTCCGCCACCCTTCGTATGAAGCCAGGAGACGGCAATGAGATCGTTAATAGAATGGCAGCCAATATGACGTCTCGCCGCTTAAAGCAACCTCTTGAGTTACCTAACGCAGGAAGCATTTTCAAGCGTCCCGCAGACGGACATTTTGCGGGCAAGCTCATCGAAGACAGCGGTCTCAAGGGCTTTCGCATCGGAGGCGCACAGGTATCCGAAAAGCACGCGGGATTTATCGTCAATACCGATAATGCTACAGCTTCGGATATCATGGCGCTGATTGAGCACATCAGGCACGTAGTCAAAATCAATTTTGGTATTGTTTTAGAACGAGAGATCAAGTATATATCCAATCACCACAGGGGAGGTTACTGATATGTCTTATTGCACCAATATCAAAGACGAGCTGTTGATCCTCCCTGCCAAGGGAACCTGCTGCCGCCGCTCCCTCTTATACGGGATTTTATACGGTTCGCGCCTGCCCGCGTCAAAAGGCGAAGGGTTGTTTCTGACCTATCCCATTCCTGCGGGATCTCAACAGGATCATGCGGCCTTCATCTCCGAGCTGTTTGAAAATCAATACCGTATGCGCCCCGAAATTCTTCCTGAAACAAGGGGAGCTCATCGCTACCTGAATATCCGTTATCACCACAAGCAGATACTCAGAACTCTGGCGTCCCTTTCCGAGGCCACCGAAGCCAATCAATCTCAACTCCATGAGCTCTTGGGCTTTCGCTGTCCTGAATGTGCATCCAAATTTATGCGGGGCATATTCTTATCCTCGGGAACGGTCAACGATCCTCAAAAATCTTATCACTTAGAAATCAAATCTCCCGCCGACGGCCGCGCCGACTTACTTTGCTCTCTTTTTATGAACATTGATTCCATGCCGGGAAGTACAAGAAGAAGCGGTGATGTAGGTTTCATATGGAAAAGCGGTGCGGCAGTGGTAGAACTTCTCAACTACATGGGAGCCACCATGGGGGTATTTGATATTCTCAACACCCAAGTGGAGAGAGAAATCAAAAACAACGAGAATCGCGCCACCAACTGCGACACAAGAAACATACAGCGATCCATATCGGCGGCGGCCAAATATATCAACGCCGTCACTTATCTGGAGGAAAATCACCTTTTAGACTCTTTGCCGGATGATCTGCAAGCTACGGCCAAGCTCCGCATCGGTCATCCCGAAGTAAGTCTTCGAGAGTTAGCTGAGCTTCACAATCCCACCATCACAAAATCAGGACTTAATCATCGCCTTGAAAAAATTATGGCGATATATGAAAATATCAAATCAGAATCCTAACGAAAGGAAGTATCATTTATGACTTACGTTATTTCTAACCTTCACGGACACTTAGAGGAATTCAAGCAACTCCTTGACGTCATTTGCTTTAGTCAAAGACGGGATATCATGTATATTTTGGGAGATATTGTGGATTTAGGCCCCGATTCCATCGAGCTTATCAACGATCTGTCTCTGCGAAGTAACGTCTATCCCATCGCAGGTGAGCACGATTTCAAGGCAGCCAAGATGCTGGCCGGCTATGAAAAAATGATGCAGGCCCGAAAAAACGGCGAGGCTCCCGATCCGGAATTTGTAGCTGAGTTCACCGCTTGGGTCAGCGAAGGCGGTGCCAAAACCATGGAGGCCTACCGCGAGCTGCCCGATGACGATGCCCGCGAAGGTGTACTGGATTATCTGTCAGATATGCCCTTTTATGAAGAAATTGAGGTGAACGGCGAAAGCTATCTCCTACTTCACTGCGGCATTTACGATTTCACGCCCGACGTAGCGCTGGATTGGCTGGAGCCTGACGACTTTTTCTCCGAAGCCCTTGATCCTACACAAAAATATTTTGATAACAAGACTGTCATCGTAGGTCACACCCCTACCACCGACGGAAACGGCGGTGCCGATCGCATTTTTTACGGTAACGGCACCATCTTCGTGGATTGCGGTCTGGGTCGCGGCGGCCGTCTAGGTTGCCTGCGTCTGGAGGACGGAAAGGAATTTTATGTCTAAACAAAAAAGCAACCGCCTTCCAGACAAGCCTGAGGTGGTCACGGTCACGATTCACGATCTGAACAATTTGGGGTGCGGCGTGGGCAGAATGCCCGAAGGCACCCCCGATGCGGGAATCGTAATATTTATCAAGGGAGCCGTCACGGGTGACACGGTGAAATCCCAAATCATCAAGCGCACCAAGTCTTTTTGTGTGGGCAAGCTCTTGGAGATCGTTACACCTTCGCCTATGCGGATGGAAGAAGAGTTTTGTTCAGCGCCCGAGGCCTGCGGTGGATGCGTATACCGTCACCTCAAATATGAGGACGAACTGATATCCAAGCACAGCCGTGTAACACAGGCCTTCCGCCAGGCCGGGCTTTCCGACGTGGTCATTCGTCCTGTGCTAACGGTGAAGCATGGAGGCGAACACGTCACCACAGGCTACCGCAATAAGGGGATGTTTCCCGTCCGTCAGAGCAAGAACGGCATGGAGGCGGGCTTCTACGCCGCCAAGACCCACAAGGTAATTCCCTGCTTTGACTGCGCCCTCCAGCCTGATTTCTTCGGGGAACTGGTGCGGGAGGTGTGCAGGCTGTGCGACAAGTACCGCGTGACCGCTTACGACGAAGAAACGGGCAAGGGTACTCTGCGCCATATCTATCTGCGGTGCGCCGCCGACGGATCTACCCTACTGACACTGGTCATCAACGATGAAAGGCTCCCGAAGCCTGCCGCCGAGGGACTGGTGCACGAGCTGGTGGGGCGGTTCCCCTCCCTGTGCGGTATTCTTTTGAATATCAACCGCGAGAGCACCAACGTGGTTTTGGGCGACAGATTCGAGACCCTTTGGGGAAAGGACTACATCGAAGACACCCTCTGCGGTAAAAAACTCCGTTTGTCGGCGGGATCCTTCTATCAGGTTAACCACAATGCCGCCGAGCTGCTGTACAACACCGCCGCCGACATGGCGGAGTTGACGGGTGACGAACATCTTCTTGACCTTTACTGCGGCGCGGGGAGCATCGGACTTTCCATGGCCGACCGCGTGGCCGACGTGACGGGCATCGAGATCATCCCCGAGGCGGTGGAGTGCGCTAAGGTCAACGCCCGCCTCAACGGGCTGGGGCCCGACCGCGCGCGATTCTTCTGCGGGGACGCGTCCGACGCGCACAAGTTTTTAGCCGCCGCCGAGGAAAACGGCGCGCCCGCTCCCGATCTGGTGGTGATCGATCCGCCGAGAAAGGGTACCACGCGAGAACTGATTTCCGAGATCGCGGCGCGGGGGATCGAAAGAGTGGTGTATATCTCCTGCGATCCCGAGACGCTGGCCAGAGATTGCAAGGTGTTCAGAGAGTGCGGGTATGAGATCGGGGAGGTCCAGCCGGTGGATTTGTTTGCAAGGACGGGCCATATAGAGAATGCGGTGTGCATCACAAGGAGAACCTCATGAAAGCCAAAATGCTTATCCCTTACCACCACACGTGGCTCTTTGTCAGTGGCACCGTTGTTTTGTTATTCCTTTTTGGGTTTTTGGCTTTTGAATTCATCAAAGACAACAATGGCGGACTTGCAGTTTTATGTCTGCTTTTAGCCGTCTTTCCCCCTGTTTCTCTGGCGTTTCGGCAAAACTACGGCATCCGGATCAATCAAAATCGGGTCATTACCATTGAGCAGAGCGCGATGAAGATCATTCCTTACGATGAAGTACGAAGAATCACGGTTAGATTCACGAATCAAAGCGTCACGGCTCTCATTAAAATGATGGACAACTCCGAAGTGTTTTTTGTGTGGGACAAGGTTTTCTTGGGGTACGATGCCCTTCTTCCCGATCAATGCGCTTATAACAAAGTCAATCTTCATGAAGAGTTTGTCCAAAAGAGCATAGCAAGTCTGTCCGTCTGTGAAAAGATAGTCATTCAAGATTGCCGTAAAACAAAATAAAAAATAACATTGAAAGGAGCCCCACCATGTCCCCCTTCATCATTGCCATCATCCTATTCGCCGTCACCTATGTCCTGCTTTTCACGCTGCCCAAGCTCCGCTCCTACATAGCCTTGGGTTCGGCTGTCGTTTTCTCTGTCTGGCTGACCTTCTTCTGCGCCGATATTGAGTTCGGTTTGGGTACTGTCTTGGGTGCCATCGACTTCAACATCCTCATGATGATCGCGGGAACCATGGGTATCGTGACCCTGTTCATTGAGTCCAAAATGCCCATGCGCATTGCCGACGTGATGCTGTCCAAGTTTGGAAACGTCAAAATGGCCATCGTGGCCATGGCAGTGCTGTCGGGCGTGGTCTCCGCCTTCGTGGACAACGTGGCCACCGTGCTGATGATCGCCCCCATCGCCCTGGCGGTGTGCAAAAAGCAAAATATTTCCCCCGTGCCCGCCATCATCTCCATTGCGGTCTCCTCGAATCTGCAAGGCGCGGCAACTTTGGTAGGCGACACCACCTCCATTCTTTTGGGTGGCTACGCCGACATGACCTTCTTTGATTTCTTCTGGTTCCGCGGCCGTCCCGGTATCTTCTGGGCGGTGGAGCTGGGCGCGGCTTTAACCGTGTTGATCCTGCTGTTCATCTTCCGCAAGGAGACCCAGCCTTTGAAGCTGACCGATCGCACGGAGGTCAAGGATTACGTCCCTTCCTTTCTCATGGTGGGCGTGGTGCTTGCGCTGATTTTGGCTTCCTTCATTCCCCAGCCCTCCGAAGGCGCTCTGCTGACCCTTTACAACTTACGTAACGGTATCATCTGTATGGTGCTGATGGTGGTAGGTATCGTCGTTAATCTCTGTCGTACCAAGAAGTTTGATTCCACCAAAAATGTCTTCAAAGAGATGGACTATCAGACCCTGCTCCTGCTGGCTTCCCTGTTCGTGGTCATCCAGGGCATCACCTCCGCCGGTGTTATTGACAAGTTAGCCGAGGGTCTTGTGGCCATTGGCGGCGGCAGTTTGTTCCTCACGTATACCGTTATCGTTTTCGCCTCTGTGCTGATCTCCGCCGTAGTTGACAACATTCCTTATGTGCTGACCATGCTCCCCGTGGTGACAAGTGTTGCGGCAGGTATGGGCGTGGAGCCTTACGTTCTGTACTTCGGTCTGCTCGTAGGCGCGACGCTGGGCGGCAACATCACCCCCATCGGTGCCAGCGCGAATATCACGGGTATCGGTATTCTCCGCAAGGAGGGTTATGAGGTCAAGGCAGGGGACTTCATGAAGATCAGCGTACCGTTTACGTTGACGGCGGTGCTTTCGGGGTATTTGTTTATTTGGATCTTCTGGGGGTTGCTGTGATTGCACTTATATCTCCTATAGATTACCAAATTGAAAGGACAACTGCACCATGACCCACGCCATTGTAAAGAACCCCGACGGAACGACTTATGTCTCCCCCCTCTTTGCCCTGAGGTTTGAGGGTCTGAGCTCCCTCGCGGTAGGATTGGACGAATCTCTCACCCAAGTATGCCTTTTGAAGCATTGGCACAGAGATCCCCAAACCCATCTGGTGACGAGAGGTCTGTTCCTCTTGTCCAATGAGTACGGCGAATCCTCTGCCGCTTGGGTTGGCGCGGAGTGGTTTCTGCGCGATGAAGCCCTGTTCTGCCGTATTATGGACGGAGAACGGATCCCCGTAGCAGATGATCCCTGCTTTGCACCGTATGCACGCCCCATCACTTTGCCCGACTGGTTTGAGATACAGACCCAAAACGATGCCGCGTCTCTCAACTCCGTTTCCTTCGACTTCCACGATGCCACACTAGATGCTTTCAACGAAGAAGGTGAGGATTGGATCATCCGCTTCGATACCTCCTGGGAATGCTTCATCACGGTGAAATTCTGCGGTGTAACTGAAGAATCATTCAAGGAAAAAGTTGGTTTAATATTGAATTCTCATATAGAAAAGATAACCGACGGTTGTACCTTTACCGTCCTAAACGGATATGGCGGCCGTGTTGGCGGCGTGGAATTTGACCGAGAGGTAGAGAATGCCTTTATTAAGTGTAAAAAGATATTTTGGAAGATTGAGATCGAACTATGAAACCGAAAGGAAATACCGCCATGCCTGCGCTGAACATCATCCACACCACCCTCCACATCGGCGCCGCCGCGCCCTTTACCATCATTCACCTCTCCGACACCCACCTGACCTACGCCGATCTCCGCGACGGCCAGCGCAAGGTGGATCTCGTGGCCTGGCGGCTGCCCTCCTTCCCCAACGCCGAAAAGGTGTTGGCCGAGGCGGGGGAGCTGTCCCGCGAGCTGAACGCCCCCATCTTCCACACGGGGGATCTCATTGATTTTGTGTCCCTGGCCAATCTGGAGGCGGTGAAGGCCTTTACCGACACCCATGACGTCTACATGGCCACGGGCAACCACGAGTTCTCACTTTACGTGGGGGAGGCCAAGGAGGACGCGTCCTACCGCGATCAGAGCCTTCCCGCAGTGCAGGCCTGCTTTGGGAACAACATCCGCATGGACTCCCGTGTGGTGAACGGGGTCAACTTTGTGGCTCTGGATAACGGGTATTACCTCTTTGAGCCCGAGCAGTTTGAGTTTTTGAAGGGTGAGGTGGCCAAAGGTCTGCCCATCGTGCTGATGATGCACACCCCGCTGTACGATCCCAAGTTTTATGAACGGATGATGAGCTACTGTCCCTGCGCCTACCTCATGGGGGTGCCAGAGGAGCTGATGCAGGGGTATCCCCCCGATCGGTATATTCAGCAGAAGGCGGATGAGGTGACCCTGGAGATGATGGAATACATCGCAAAGGAGCCTCTGATCCGGTACATTCTGACGGGGCATCAGCATTTCGATTTTGAGAGTGTGTACGCCGAGAGGATCCCCCAGATCGAGACGGGGATGGAGACGGCGAGAGTGATTGAGTTTATTTGATGGAGGATACCATGAACCACCCTTATCACAACGACATTCATGAAAAGTTCAATAATAGGAAGATCCTTGCCCATCAGCAGGATGCCATCCAAAAGCACGTGGCCTACCTGAAAGAGCAAGCGGTGATCGTGGGCGTCATTATGGGGATCTGCTCGCTCGCCCATATTCTTATTGCGTGGTTGGCCGAGGAGACTCTCACAACGCGGCTTGTTTTGACAGCAATCGGCATAGGTCTTCTCTTGATCCCGTTGATTCCTGCCGCGATCTATTGGCACGGGAAGAAAAAGTATGCCTATATTTTGAATATCGAGACACCCAAGACCGAGGCCAAGCAGATGCAATGTGCCAAGGTAAAGCTCTGGTCTTACCGTGAAAAATTCTGCGTGGATATTATGGGCGTGTGGCTCATCTCCGACTCGGGAGAGACGTATCTTTATCTTTATCCCCGCACTTGCCGTGATAAAACGTATTTTCTGGGCTTTTTTGCCGACAACACGGTACGGAAACAGATCCAGGCGACCTATACAGGGCGGTTTGTTCGGTTCTCCTGTTATGAGGGGACGAATGTCATTCAATGCTTCGACGAAACATAAGAATCGTGCAACGCGGTCGATTTTCTCATAAAAGACGATATGCCCTTCGGGCGCGATATGCCGCGGCGCGAGATGCACTCCGGGCGTAATAGAAAGGATATAATATGCTCCCCTGCCCTTACGCAAAAAAATGCGGAGGCTGTTCCCTGCAGAACCTCCCCTATGAAGAACAATTACATCTGAAACAGGCCAAGCTGATAGGGCTCCTTGGCCGTTTTGGCCGTGTGGAGGAGATTATCGGCATGGAGGATCCCACCCACTATCGCAACAAGATCCAAGCGGCCTTCCGCTCGAAAAGCGGCAAGGTGGTGTCGGGAGTCTATCAATCCGCCTCCCGCCGTATCGTGGATGTGGAGTCCTGTATGCTGGAGGATGAGTGCGCCGCGCCTATTCTGGCCACGATCCGTAAGCTGTGCGCTTCCATGAAGATCCGCCCCTATGACATAGAATCGGGACAGGGCTTTCTGCGGCACGTGCTGATCCGAAAGGGGTTTGTGAGCGGTCAGATCATGGTGGTTTTGGTGACCACAAAGGGCGAATTCAAGCAGGCGGGGTCCATGACTAACGAACTGCTCCGCCGCCATCC
>SVTB01000034.1 GCA_015064015.1 Oscillospiraceae bacterium
TATTGGTCTGCTCGCTTCCGCCTCCTTGGGCGACTCCAAGTGCGGTCTGTACGAGCCCATCCACGGCTCTGCCCCCGATATTGCAGGTCAGGACAAGGCCAACCCCATCGCCACCATCCTCTCCGCCGCCATGATGCTCCGCTACGCCTTTGATCTCAACGACGAGGCCAACTGCATCGAGACCGCCATTGACAAGGTACTGGCCGACGGCATCCGCACTGCCGACATCGTAGGCGATAGCGGTGCTACCCCCATCGGCTGCAAGGCCATGACCGAGGAGATTATCAAGAGACTGTAAGGAGTACGCAAGGGGCGTTGCCCCTTGATCCCACTCGGAACCTTTTGCAAAAAGGTTCCGAGACCTCCAAAAACTTTTAATAAAAAGAATGGATCAAGAGATCAAATCCCGATTTTTCGTAGGGGCGAACTGCGTTCGCCCGTTGCTATCAAAATACATGAATTGCAGGTGCTCATATGTATAAACTCACCGCCCGCCTCCTGCTCTATTCAGACCTCGGCGGCGACTCTATTTTGGAAGAATTTGCCCGCATTTTTGAGGCCGTTGACTGCGAAACCATAGACAAAGACACCGCTACCCACAAGATCTATACCCAGATCAAGCGCCTGCTTGACCTCTCCACCGCTTTTGGTTTCGACGGCAACCTCTGGCAGAACTATCTCACTTTCCTGCTGGTCACCAATGAAAACTCCTTCACTTTGACCGCCGAGCGTGCTGATAATCGCGAGCGAGGAAGTGTCCATGAGTTTGCCGAGCAGGATTTTGAGGCGTTCCGTCAGCTCTTTCACTATGATTTTTCAAGGATCGAGGAAAAGCTCGGCGTGGATTGCTTTACCCGCATCACAAACTACAAGGCCATCCCCAAGCGGGCTTGTCTTTACAACAAGAACGTCAGCGAGAAGGTAAGAGCCTTGTCCCAAAAGCTGGCGGAGGCCAAGGATGGGCATGAGATGTCCGACCTGATCCTTGACCATTACCACAGCTTCGGCGTGGGGATGTTCGGCCTTAACCGTGCCTTCCGCATCCGCAACGAAGGGAACGGATTGGAGTTCTTGCCCGTCAGCAACGCCGAGCCCATCAGACTTTCCGACCTCGTGGGCTACGAGCATCAGAAGGCGCAGCTGGTGGCCAATACCAAGGCCTTTGCCGAAGGGAAACGTGCCAACAACGTCCTGCTCTACGGCGACGCGGGTACGGGAAAATCCTCCTGCATCAAGGCTGTTTTGAACGAATACTACGATCAGGGACTCCGCATGATTGAGATCTACAAGCACCAGTTTCGTGATCTCTCGGCTGTCATCGCCGCCGTGAAGAATCGCAATTATCGCTTTATCATCTATCTGGATGACCTCTCCTTTGAGGAGCATGAGATCGAATATAAATTCCTCAAGGCTGTCATCGAGGGCGGTGTGGAGACCCGACCCGAAAATATCTTGATCTACGCCACCTCCAATCGCCGCCACCTCATCCGTGAGACTTGGGGTGATCGCGCGGATATGCAGCACGACCCCGATCAGGAAATTCATCGTTCCGATACCATTGAGGAAAAGCTGTCCCTTTCCGCCCGCTTTGGAGTGACCATCAATTTTTCCAGCCCCGACAGAGAGCTGTTTTACAGCATCGTCCGTACCCTTGCAGAGCGTGAGAGTATTGACATCGATGAGGAAACCCTCCGCCGAGAAGCCAACCGTTGGGAGCTTCGCCACGGCGGTCTCTCGGGACGTACCGCCAAGCAATTTGTTGATCATTTGGTGGGCACATGGAATAAAGATTAAAAGGAAACCACTATGAACACACTTTCTTTGGATAAAATCTATCAGGCCGCCTTTATTCTCAAGGCCGTCGCGCGTAAGACCGATCTCATCCTTGCGGAGAAGCTCTCTCCCGACCATTCTCTGTATCTGAAAACCGAGAATCTGCAGGTCACGGGTAGCTTCAAGCTCCGTGGCGCGTATTATAAGATCAGCCAACTCACCGAGGCACAGAAAAAGGCGGGTATCATCGCCTGTAGCGCAGGCAACCATGCCCAAGGCGTAGCCTTGGCTGCTACTCGTATGGGTATCAAATCCACCGTCTGTATGCCCGACGGTGCGCCCATCAGTAAGGTAGAGGCGACCAAAGCGCTGGGTGCCGATGTATGCCTTGTCCCCGGTGCTTACGATGATGCCTACGAAGAAGCCTGCCGTCTCGTTAAGGAGACGGGAGCGACCTTTATTCATCCTTTTGATGACGATGAGGTTATCGCGGGGCAGGGAACCATCGGTTTGGAGATTCTTGACCAGCTTCCCGACGTGGAGGCTGTTATTGTGCCCATCGGCGGCGGAGGACTTTTAGCAGGCGTGGCCTATGCCATTAAGCATCTCCACCCCGACGTAAAGGTCTACGGTGTGCAGGCGGAGCTGGCACCCGGTATGTATAAGAGCTTTAAGAGCGGATCCATTGCCTCTCTTGACAGAGTTTCTACCTTTGCTGACGGTATTGCTGTCAAGCATCCCGGCGAGCATACATATCAGATCATCAAAGAATACGTAGACGATATCGTGACCGTCTCCGAGGACGAAATTGCCACTGCTATTTTGGCGCTCATCGAAAAGCAAAAGCTGATCGCCGAGGGCGCAGGTGCTGTCAGCGTGGCCGCCGCCATGTTCGGCAAGCTTCCCATTCAAGGAAAGAAGACAGTCTGCCTGGTTTCGGGCGGTAACATCGACGTAAACATTCTCTCCCGCGTCATCACACGCGGCCTTGTCAACAGCGGACGCAACGCCACCCTTCAGATTGCCTTGGAGGACAAGCCCGGTCAGCTTGTTGGTGTCAGCTCCATCATTTCTCAATGCGGCGGTAACGTGGTCAGTGTCCACCATGAACGCTCGGATGCCAACATGGCCATCGCCAGCTGCTTCCTCAAAATCGGTATGGAGACCCGCGACTTTGCCCAGATCGAGGAGATTAAGCAAAAGCTCACGGAAGCGGGCTTCCATTTGGTATAAGCCTATGAAAAACGTATTGCTGATCGGAGATTCCATTCGCCTGGGCTATCAGTCTCGCGTAGCTGAGCTTTTGGAGGGTGAGGTGCGTATCTACGCACCCGATGAAAATTGCCGTTATACCAAATATGCGCTTTGGGGAATGTATTCCTGGGTGGAACAATGGGGAAACCCGACTTTTGATGTGATCCATTGGAACACGGGAATTTGGGATCTTCACCGTTGTACGGCTGATGGGGAAATCTTTACCCCTTTGGATGAGTATGTAACCTATAGCCGCCGCTTGCTTCGTCAAATGCAGAGCTATTGCCCTACGGATCGCCTGATATGGGCGACCATGACTCCGGGCAACAGCCGTCTCAACGAACAAAAGGCCCTCAACGCGCTGATCAATACAAACGCTACGGCTCCCAAGGTATATTTATGTGATACCATGGAAAAATGGAATGCCGATGTCCTGCGCTATAACGCCGCCGTTTCGGAATTGATGAAGCATGAGGGCGTGATGGTCAACGATTTGTGTGCTCTGATGCTGAAAGACCCTGAAGTGTATATCAGCGAGGATGGTATTCATGCCTCTGCTGAGGGAAATGAACTTTTGGCACAACAGGTAGCCGCCACCATCCGAATGCTGCTGTGAGATTATTTTGCCAACAGAAAGGATAATAAACCATGAAACAGATTTCTACTAACAATGCGCCTGCCGCCATCGGTCCCTATTCTCAGGCTCTGCGTGCGGGCAATATGATGTTCGTATCGGGTCAGATTCCCGTTGATCCTGCCTCGGGCCTTATGGCGGATACCATCGAAGCTCAGGCAACCCAATCCCTTACCAACTTGAAAAACATTTTGGCCGCCGAAGGCCTATCCATGAAAAACGTCATTAAGACTACCGTTTTTTTGGCTGATCTTGCGGATTTCGCCAAGGTCAACGCCGTGTACGAAACCTTCTTTGAGGCTCCTTATCCTGCCAGAAGCTGTGTGCAAGTGGCCGCTATCCCCAAAGGAGCCGGCGTTGAGATCGAGTGTATTGCCGTGTGGGATTCATAATGGATGAAAGGCTGTTACGCAAAGCTTTGCCGTGACAGCTTTTCTTTTTTTGAAAATCCTCATAAAAATACAATTCTCCCTATTGAAAAAATTTTTTAAATGGTGTATAATAAAAGCAATCTAAAACAAAGGCAGGTATAATCTATGTCGATTTGTCTCAACACCAATTACGCCTCCTCCTATATTTCCAAAGAGGAACTCCAAAACATCACGCCCCAAGTGGAGCTTGCCCATAAACTGCTCACCGAAAAAATCGGTGCAGGGAACGACTACCTCGGTTGGACCACCCTCCCTGAGGATTACGACAAGGAAGAGTTTTCTCGCATCAAGGTTGCCGCAGAAAAAATCAAGAAATCCTGCGATATTTTCATAGCCATCGGTATTGGTGGCTCTTACCTCGGCGCTCGCGCCGTTATCGAATTTCTGAAATCTCCCAACTATAATAGCGTCCAAAAAGATACACCGGATATCTATTTCGCCGGCAACAATATCTCTGCCTTCGCCATTGATGAATTGGTCAAGCTTTGCGAAGGCAAGGACATTTGCATCAATGTTATTTCCAAGTCGGGTACTACGACTGAACCCGCTATTGCCTTCCGTGTGTTCCGTGGTCTCTTGGAGGCCAAATATGGTAAGGAAGGCGCCCGTGAGCGTATTTTCGTCACCACGGATAAGGCACGCGGCACCCTCAAGCATTTTTCCGATGATGCGGGCTACGAGACCTTCGTTGTTCCCGACGACGTGGGCGGCCGTTTCTCGGTGCTTACCGCCGTGGGCCTTCTCCCCATCGCCGTAGCAGGCATTGATATCGACGAACTGATGGCAGGTGCTCGCGACGGTATGATCGCCTACGCTGAGGCTGACCTACAAAGCAACGCTGCCTATCAGTATGCCGCTCTTCGTAATATCCTTTACCGCAAGGGCAAGACCACAGAGATTCTGGTTGGCTATGAGCCCTATGCTGCCATGCTCAACGAATGGTGGAAGCAGCTCTACGGTGAGTCCGAGGGCAAGGATCAGCGCGGCATTTTCCCCGCCTCTGTCATTTTCTCCACCGATCTCCATTCCCTCGGTCAGTACGTGCAGGACGGCATGAGAAACCTCTTTGAAACGGTTATCTCCGTGGAAAATAACCCTGTCAGCTTTGAAATTCCCAATGATCCCGATAACATCGACGGCCTCAACTTCCTCTCGGGTATGGATTTGAACTTGGTGAAGAAGACCGCCATGCAGGCAACTCTCCTGGCTCATGTAGACGGCGGCGTACCCAATCTGCTTATTGAGCTTTCGGATAGAACCGAGCGCACCCTGGGTCAGCTCATTTACTTCTTTGAGGTGGCGTGCGCTATTTCCGGCTATCTGCTGGGTGTCAACCCCTTCAATCAGCCCGGTGTGGAAGCCTACAAAAAGAATATGTTTGCGCTTCTCGGCAAGCCCGGATATGAGGACATGAGAACCGAGCTGGAAGCAAGACTGGGATAAGATTCCATATTATAGCGTTTTTGTAAATATTTTTGTGAATTCCCCCTGAAAATTGCACAAATCCTATTGCTTTTTTGCGATTTTTGTGCTATAATAAACTAACAATCAACCTGCTGTATTGTTTTATGTGACATAGGCAGAGAGAAAGGATGAACACACATATGATTAAAATTCTTATTGGCGTAAAAGGAACAGGTAAGACCAAGACGCTCATCGCACAGGCAAACGCTGCTCAGGAAAACACCAAGGGTAACGTAGTATGCATCGAGAAGGGTACCAAGCTCCGTTACGATATCAACTATCAGGTTCGCCTGATCAATACAGACGATTATTTGATCTCCGACGCTTCCTCTCTGGAAGGTTTGGTTGCCGGTATCCTCGCCAGCAACGCAGACGTAACTGATATTTTCATTGATTCCGCGTTCAAGATCTGCAACTACGACGTGATCGGCTTCGGCGCATTCCTTGACAAGCTTGCTAAGGTCACCGCGAATCTGGATGTAAATATCCTGATTTCTGCCTCCATCCCCGAGGAAGAGGCAACCGATACCATCAAGAAGTATCTGTAATGGCTCCATAAACGTGCGGCGCAAGCAGAGGATACCCCTCTGCTTGTTCCGTGCGCTTTTTTACTTTGAACGAAAGGAGGTTTCGCTATGTTTTGCATTAAGCTCTGCAACGTCATTATCGAGCTGGACAACCGCTATGGGTATGTAAAGGCGCTGTGCCGCGATTATTTGTATGAATTGAAAACTGGCGAAGCACCCGCCTTTCGCGTAGCCGTTTCGGATAGAGAGGTGACCGACTATCGTCTGTCTCTCCGCCGCTCCATGACGCCTGCCGAGGCAGAAAGTTATCTTCTGTGCCGAAAAATTTGCGGTGAAATGCCGCAGTATGGCGCATTCCTCCTCCACGCGGCTGTGGTATCCCTGAACGGTCGAGGTTATGCCTTTTCTGCCCGACGCGGTGTAGGAAAGACCACGCATACCGCCCTTTGGGAGCGGTATTTCGATGCCGATATCATCAATGGCGATAAACCATTGATTCGTCGTGAAGCCGATGGCACCTTTACAGCATGGGGGACGCCCTGGTGCGGTAAGGAAGGAAAGCAACTCAATCAATCTGTGCCGCTGACCGCCATTTGCTTTTTGGAGCAGGGAAGGGTCAATGAAATAACCCCTGCCACCACCGCTGATACCGCCGCCCGTATTTTGGAAGGAACACTCCTTCCCCCGAGTCCCGCCAGACAAGACGAAATGGCCGCCTTGGTGGGTGCTGTCGTGAGAGATGTTCCTGCCTTCCTCTTGATCTGCCGTCCCGATGAAATGGCTGTCAGGGTTGCGCATGAAGCACTATCTTCTATCAAAGCAAATAAATAAAACCGCTTTTTCGCAGTTCCGTAAAAATTTCGGAGCTTTTGAAAAGCGGTTTTTTGATTTTGTTACTGAAGTTTAATGCGAATATCTCCTGTATCTGTGGTAATTTCGCATCTGCCGCCCGTGACAGTTTTGGGAACGTCCGTATCGCCTGTATCGGTTTGGAGGATAAACACTTTTTCCGAAAGCAAGGTTCCGGTAACGTCACCTGTATCGGTAGTTACGAAAATCTCTGCGGCGTCGCAACCGTCAAAGGTCACGTCGCCCGTGCTTCTATTGATGGAAAATTCTCTTGCGGCAAGAACATTTTTCAATAACAGATCACCCGTATTTCCGGTGGAGCTCAGGCTCTGGCAAACCAAATTTCTCAGATCGGCTTTACCCGTAGATACCTTGACTGTGACATCTCCAAGACAATCAATATTCGAAGCGGTGATATGGCCCGTGGAAACGGAAAGATCAAGAGCTCCTGTGGAGATACTGTTGATGCAGATATCTCCCGTGCTTGTTTCGATTTTTAATTTGCCCTTGACGGAAGCATCGTTGTTGACATCCCCCGTACTGACCGAGATATCCATACTGTCAAAGCAAAAGTCTTTGGCTATCATGATATCTCCCGTATCTTCTGTGATGACCAACGATGCGTATTCATTTTGTGGCAGATATATGGTGAGCTTGGGGTTGCCGGTATGAATGCCCACGTATTGATACCACTTTTTATCGGTGGCCATATGGATAACCAGCGTATCATCTTGCACCGTAACGGAATGCTTATCATTCGCGTCTTCCAAGCAAACCACCTTGCATTGGCCATCCTTGGAGGGAAGAAATTGAATATCAGTGATGTCTGTATGGATGGATATTTTGCTGAATGATTCGTTTATCTCATGGGTGTTGCTCTCGTATTTGACAGTGCTGAGCTTGGAAAAATCCCAGCCGTGAGCCGTCATGGCAATCACAAAGAGCACAAGCCCCAAAGCTATGAGAGAACCTGCTGTTATCAACCATATTTGGATCGTTTTACTCATGATGATCCTCCTTTTCGGCCTTGAAATAGTTTTGAATGGCAAGGAAAATTTTCTTTGTCAGAAGTATGATACCTTGGGTAATGGCTTTGCATCCGAAAAACATGAAAATAGAAAGACCCGCGCAAACAAGAGCGGTGCCAAGCATGGCGATTCCCGTTATGGAATTACCGACCAATATGAAGCCGATACCCATCGCAAAACCCACGGGAGCGCACGCGGTCAGGGAAGCGAACACCGCCCATACAGAGGCAACGAGTGCCCAAATCACAACATAAAGCGAAAGAATGACGGCAACGGCGGCAATCAGTAGGGAAATCCATATCGGAGAGCCTAATGCCAAAAGCACGATCTCCCATGCCTTGAGCTTTCGATGATGCTTGCGTTGCTTTTTGACATTTTTGGAAAGAGCGATTTCCTCCATGATTTGAGAGGCAAGCTTTTCGACAGATCCGATCTCCCGAATCGCTTCTTCCTCCGTGATACCCTCTTCCACGCGATCCTCTATCATTTCGTTGTAAAAGCCCAGACGGTCTTCGATGTCTTTGGAAGGCAAGTCGGATAGTCTTGCTTTAAGTTGATCAAGAAATTCTTGTTTATTCATTATTGGCATCCTCCTTCACGACAAATTGATAGATGGACATTACCTCACGCCATTCGTTCTTGAATTCTTGAATGCGTTCAAGACCGGCATCCGTGATACGGTAATATTTGCGAAGCCTGCCGCTGTGTTCGGAGGTACGAACCGTCAGCATTTCCGCAAGCTCCAGACGTTTCAGTATGGTATAGAGCGTGGATTCCGACATTTCCACATAAGGCTTCATATCTTTGATGATTTGATAGCCATAGGAATCTTGGTCTTTAATGGCGGCCAGAACGCATACGTCCAAAAGCCCCCGTTTTAATTGGTTGTCCATACAATACCTCCCTTCGTGTAATACATCATATCACGAAGTATTGGCTTTGTCAAGTGTTTATTCGCAATTTCTTGAAATTTTTTTAATTCCGAATCGTATAGCATATTATAAATAATAGCAAAGAGAGGTTCTGTCAAGAGGGAAGAAACATCACTTTAAAATAAGCTTTTAAAGGTTGATGATTAGCGCAAAATTGCTCTATAATCGCGTTATGTGTGGCTCTAAGCTGCTCAATTCATCAAAAAAACCTATGGCGAAGCTGAGGCTTCGCCATAGGTTTTTTGGTACGGGCAACAGGACTTGAACCTGCACTCAAGATGAACCGGATCCTAAATCCGGCGCGTCTGCCAATTCCGCCATGCCCGCAAATCCTGTTTATTATATCACAACCCTCCGTTTTTGTCAAGACCATGAGAGAAAAATACACAGATAGAATGTGTTTTTTTAGAATCTATATTTCTCTTGCGGATTGCAGTCACTTCATGAAAAGGGAAGCTTTCCATATGGAAATTGTTTAAATTCATTTAAAATAAGAAAAATTCTCTTGACATGGCAACATTGTATCTGCTATAATAAAAACAGTTCTTTTTTGTCAAAAAAATGGGAGGAAAGTCTATATGAAAAAGTACAGCGTTCTCTATAATCCGAAATCGGGAAACGGCAGAGGCGAAGCAGAGGTTCGCAACCTTCAAACCATTTGGCCTGAGGCATCCTTTGATTACGTTGACATCACTAAGCTTTCTGATGTTCCTGCATTTCTGCTGGAGATCCCGGAAGATGTGGGTATTATTTTGGCGGGTGGAGATGGCACCGTAAATCATTTTATCAATGATATCGGCGGCAAGGATCCCGGAAGAGAAATTCTCTATTTTGCTACGGGAACCGGCAACGATTTTCTGAATGATATCGGGGTTTCTCACGGAGATCCGCCTTTTCGTCTCAATGATTATATGGCAAGCCTTCCTAAGGTTTATGTCAACGGCCTTGAAAAATATTTTCTGAACGGCATCGGTTACGGCATTGATGGCTATTGCTGTGAGATTGGTGATAAGGTTCGCGCAACCTCGGATAAAAAAGTGAATTATACGGCTATTGCCATCAAAGGCCTTTTGTACGGTTATCACCGTACCTGCGCTGAAATTACCATCGACGGGCAAAGCAAATCTTACAAGAAGGTTTGGCTGGCTCCCACTATGAAGGGGAGCTATATCGGCGGCGGTATGAAAATCGCTCCTCAGCAGGATCGCCACGCAAAAGACGGCAGCGTGTCGCTGATGGTCATGCGTTGCGGCAGTAAGCTGAAAACTCTCATGGTATTCCCCTCGATTTTTGAAGGCAAGCATGTGAAGCATACCGAAATGGTTGATATCTTCCAAGGCCATGATGTCTATGTAAAGTTTGACCGCCCTACCGCCTTGCAAATTGACGGCGAAACCGTATTGAATGTTTTGGAATACCGTGTCCAGGCTCCCCGTCTCACTGAGATCGAGGTAACCGAAAAAGAAGCCGCTTTTGTCGGTTGATAGAAAAGAGAGGTTTGACCGTGTCTGAATTTCTCGAAACTTTACGCAGTATATCCCCCATCCTCGTCTGTCTCTTAGTCTGTGCAGCCAAGATCATTGAAATCACCATCCAATCCCTCAAGACCTGCATGATGGTCAAGGGTCAGCGTCTTAAGGCTGCCGGGCTTGGTTTTATTGAGTGTACTATTTGGGGTCTCGTTATTTCCACCCTCATCAGCACCTTGGGCGATAACCTCCTGCTCCTTTTGTTCTACTGTGCGGGCTACGCCACAGGTCTGTTTCTCGGCTCTACACTGGAGAGCAAAATTGCTTTGGGTACGTCCAACTTAGAGCTGATCGCCAACGATGACAGCACCAAGAAGATCACGGCATATTTGCAGGAGAACAACCGAGGCTACACCGTCCTGGAGGGTCACGGCTCCAAGGAAAAGATGAACATGATCTTCATTGTCCTTCCCCGCAAGGAGACTCCCAAGACCCTCAAGGAGATCCGTAAGGTCTGTGACAACAAAGTGTTCGTGGCTGTCTCCGAGGTCAGCAAGTACGCGGGTGGCTACGGTATGGTGAAATAAATTTAAAAACTATCCAACATACGAAACCGACCTCGGCGATTGCCGAGGTCGGTTTTTATAGTTGTTACAGACGGATATGGAATCCGCCCCTACGGAAATACCCGTTTTATTGCAGGGGTTTAACGTAGGGCGGGGGCTTGCTCCCGCCGCGTTGTGCTATATTACATTACAGATTGTAGTATTTATCAAACTCTGCGGGATGAGGGATCTTGGAAAGCTCGGCGCACTCGGCTCTCTTGTTCTTGACGAAGTTCTTCAGAAGCTCCTCAGGGAACACACCTCCCACGGTCAGGTAGTCGTGATCGGCCTCCAGGGCGTCCAAAGCTTCGGGCAGGCTGGTGGGCAGACCCTTCAGCTTGGCCTTTTCATCGTCGGACAGGTGGAACAGGTTGAAGTCGTAGGGACCCCAGCCCTCGGCGTGGGGGTCGATCTTGTTCTTCACGCCGTCCAAGCCCGCCATGAGGATGGCGGCATAGCAGAAGTAAGGATTGCAGGTAGCGTCGGGATTGCGAAGCTCAAAGCGGCGCTTATCAGGGTTCTTGGCGTAAGCGGGGATGCGGATGACCGCGCTGCGGTTGGAGGTGGCGTAGCCTACGGTGACGGGCGCCTCAAAACCGGGTACCAAGCGCTTGAAGGAGTTGGTGGAGGGGTTGGTCAAAGCACACAGGGATGCGATGTGCTTGAGCAGACCGCCCATGAAGTAGTGCGCCGTTTCGCTCAGATGCGCATAGCCATTGTCATCCGAAAATACGGGCTGGCCATCCTTGAACAGAAGCATATGCACGTGCATTCCGCTACCCGCCTCGCCGTAGATGGGCTTGGGCATGAAGGTGGCGGTCTTGCCGTATTTCAGAGCGGTGTTGTGGATGATATACTTGATCTGCATGGTAGCGTCGGCCATGTGGACTACCTCACCCAGCTGAGGCTCGATCTCGAACTGACCGGACGCGGCTACCTCGGGGTGGTGGTAGTTGATCTCGATGCCCATGTCCTTCATGAGCATACACATCTCGCTTCTGCACTCGTAGGAAACATCGAAGGGCTTGGCGATGTGGTAATTCTTTTGCTTGGGCACGATGACACCCTTGCCCTCCACAGCGCTGTTCCAATAAGACTGCTGCGCATCTACTGTTGCGCTGACCTCGCGGCCGCTGATCTCCCAGCCCACGTTGTCAAAGAGGTAGAATTCGAACTCGGGCAAAATTTTCATGATGTCGGCTACACCGCTGTCCTGCATATACTTCACAGCTGCGCGGATAATGTTGCGGGGGTACTGGGGCAGGGGACGGTTCTCAGGTGTGTCGATGATCATGGCGTTACCTGTCATGGACAGGGTGGGGATGGAGCAGAAGGGGTCGATTACAGCGGTGTCAGGGTCGGGAATAAAGACCATGTCGCTCTTTTCCACTACGGCGTAGCCGTAGTTGGAGGCATCAAAGCCGATGCCGCTCTTCATGGTGTCTTCGGAAAAATTCTCGGCGGGAATGGTGACGTGACGGTACTGTCCGTTGATGTCAACCATCTTGAAGTCCACCATCTTGATGTCTTGCTCCTTGATGAGATTCAGAATGTCTTGTACGCTTTTTGCCATAATGTTGTACCTCTTTTCTGAGATTTAAAATTTCACGTCTATTATACCACATCCGTGTCAAAAAATCAATCATTTTCAAAGAGAAACCCTACAAAATTTGTTTATCTTCAGAAGCGTTAAAAAAAGATCGTTTTTTTCTGACGAATGTGTAAATAAATTTGGCAATCCCCTTGCTATTTTCATGAAAATCTGTTATAATAACCATGTATGTCTTTTGCTCCAACGCCATTCTGCGCGAAAGGAATTTAATTTTATGAAAGATGGTTTTGTCAAAGTAGCAGCCCTATCTCCCATTGGTATGCGCCCTGCGGATTGCCTGCACAACGCAAGCGTATGCGCTACCGCTGTTTCGGTTGCTGCGGAAAAGGGGGCTGTCCTTGCTCTGCTGCCCGAGCTGTGCCTTACGGGCTACACTTGTGGGGATCTTTTTCTCAACCGCAAGCTGGTTGACAGCGCATTGGAAGCTCTTCGCATCTATCTCGCCCTGACCGCCGATTGCGGAACTATTAGCGTGGTGGGTCTACCCGTGGCTCATGCCGGAAAGATCTATAACTGTGCCGCTGTCTGCTTTGGTGGTATGCTTCTGGGTTTGGTGCCCAAATGCCATATTCCTAACCACACCGACGAGGGCAGATATTTCGCCCCTGCCCCTCAGCATAATCTGGCCTATGAATTCGACGGTTGTTTTCTCCAACTCGGAACGAAGCAGATATTCGTCTGCCCCGCCGTGCCCGACTTTACCTTTGCCGTGGTTTTGGGCGGTGACCTGACCCTCCCCGTGTCACCCACCGTGGGGGCCTGTAGTGCGGGGGCTACCGTTGTCTGCCATCCCACCGCTACTCCCGTGCTGGTGAGACAAGCCGAGAAGCGCCGCCGTACGGTGGCCGATCTTTCAGACCGTCTGCTTTGCGCCTGTATTTCGGTGGATGCCGGTAGCGGTGAATCCTCCACCGACTATGTGTTCGGCGGTCATAGTCTGATTGCAGAGAAGGGAACCGTCCTTGCGGAGGTTCTTCCGTTTGCCGGAGAATCTTGCACCACTGAGATCGACGTACAGATGCTCTCACAGGAGCGCCGCCGTCTCAATACCTTTGACAATACCCAAACCGGCGACTATACCGAGGTTTACATCGACCTCATGCCCACGGAGACTGTTTTGACCCGTACCTATGATCCCCACCCCTTTTTGCCTTCTAAGGACGCTGAGGGTGATGCGCGCTGTGAGCTGATCCTGAATATCCAGGCACAGGGACTTGCCCGGCGCCTTACCGCCGCTTATGCCAACAAAGCCGTCATCGGCATTTCGGGCGGCTCGGACTCTTGTTTGGCTCTTTTGGTGATGGCTCGCGCCATGGATATTTTGGAACGTCCCAGAACCGACATTTTGGCCGTGACCATGCCCTGCTTCGGCACTACCGCCCGTACCCGCGGAAACGCCGAGGCCATGTGCGAGGCTCTGGGCACGAATTTCAGATGCGTGGATATCCTGGCCTCCGTCACCCAACACCTGAAGGATATTGGACACGATATAGATAACCATAACGTGGTTTACGAAAACGCTCAGGCTCGTGAGCGCACCCAGATCCTTATGGATATTGCCAATGAGGTCAACGGCCTCGTGGTGGGTACGGGTGACCTTTCCGAGCTGGCGCTGGGTTGGGCTACCTACAACGGTGACCACATGTCCATGTATAGTGTCAACGGCGATCTGCCCAAGACCCTCGTCAAGCACCTCATTGACTATTGTGCGCGTAAGGCCGCCGAGACAGGGGACAACGCCCTGGCCGCCCCGCTCTTTGATATCCTTGATACTCCTATTTCCCCCGAGCTTCTACCCGCTAAGGCGGATGGCGAGATCGCTCAGGTTACCGAGGATCTGGTGGGGCCTTACGAGCTCCACGACTTCTATCTGTATCATTTTCTTCGCTATGGTTATACCCCCACAAAGATGTTCCGACTGGCTAAGCACGCCTTGGGGGATGTGTACGACGACGCCACCTTGTTCAAATGGTTGGAGACCCTCCTCCGCCGCTTCTTCAATCAGCAATTCAAGCGCTCCTGCCTCCCCGACGGTCCCGAGGTTGGCTCCGTGGGTCTATCCCCCAGAGGAGATTGGAAGATGCCCTCGGATGCAGTGGCAGCTTTGTGGTTAGAAGAAGTCAGACAGCTGAAAGAAAATTTCTGAATTTTAAACAAGGAGATTTGTTATGACGTTTGTGGATTTTGAACAACGCCTGACGGATGAAGTTGTGACTCCGATGCAAGAATATTTGAAGCTCTGCCTTTCCGATGGAGGAGAAGCCGATTTCTCAGAAAAGCATATCGAAAAATGCGCCGAGTTGGTGCGCACCTATGGGAAAACACTATCCCAACTCTCTGATTCTCAAGGCGCCGCCCGTGATAAAAAGATCATGGCTGCGGTCAAAAAACTGATTTTGGCACTCAACAAGCTCAATGAGAAAACCGATTATGCCATGCTTGAAACCGACGAGCGTGAAAACATCTGTGCTTTGGTTCAGGATTTTGCTGTTGCCTGCGGTCTGACAGATATCCCTGAGGATGGTGACGTGACCGGTGAATGGCGAGAATTTTGAGAAAATCGCGTAAAAGTTTAGAAATCAGCAACCAGAGAAATCTGTTTCACGCACAAATCCACCCTAAAAGTGGAATCCAACCCATTTTTGCCTAACGGCACGGGTGTATTTCAAAATGTATTTGTGCCGCCAATGGCGGCGGAATGGAAATTAGTATGAAAAATCTTGGAAAATTTACAGCACTTCTTCTGGCCATTTGCACCCTTGTGACTTTTGTTGCCTGCAATAGCGGTAACGTAAATACTCCCACCGAAGCTCCCACAAAGGCAGAGGCCACCCTTGGTCCCGAAACCAATGCTCCGGAAACGGATTCCAACACCGATACCGACGTGCCCACCGAGTCACCCACCGATGCTCCTACGGAAGCGCCCACCGAGGCTGAGACAGAGCCTCCCTTCGAAGCGCCCGAGGAAGCACCTGATGAGAACGATAAGCTCTCCTTCTTCGATACTCCCAAGAACGAGACCTTGTTTGAGAGCAAGAACGCGTCTGTGGAGGTGGTCAAGGATGAGGACGGCAACCCTGTCCTAAAGCTTACCACTGTGGGTGACAAATCCATCCGCGACCCCTACGTGAAGCTGGATTATGCCGCTTATATGGCGCTCCTTGGAATGGATACCATGAGCTGGAACGATTGCGGCTTTGCCGTAGTCACCCTCAAGGTAGAGGGCGCTACTAACAATAAGTTTGAAATGCAGTTGAACGGTAGCAACGGTACTACCGCCTCCAAGATCAAAGGTGAAACGACCTTCATTAAAAACGATCAATGGCAGACCGTCAAGGTACCGCTGGTGACCTCTCAAAAAGAGGGCTATACCCTTGATAACATCCGTATCGACTTTGTGGATAAAGCCGCAGGAGCAGGGGAGACCGTCTACATCCGTTCTATCGCCTTCACCTCGGATAAGATGGAAATGCTGGAGCTGATGGGCAAGGAGCTGATCAAGCCCTCCTACGCCACCGTTACCATCCCCGGATTGACCAAGGAATATAAATTCTTGCAGATCACCGATACCCACGTCAGTGCTTTTACTGCCGAGGAAGGGCAGACATGGACAACCAGTCGTTTGAACTATAACACCGCCCGACGCAATTCCTTTGCCGCCGACGGTATTTTGGCAGAGGAAAGATTCCCCGCGCTTTTTGATTATGCCAATGAAATTAAGGCGGACGGCTTGTTTTTGACGGGAGACCTGATTGATTTCCCCTCTCAAACCAATATTTCTCTGCTCTATGAGAATGTTAATCGATTTAACGGAAAGTCCCTCTTCTGCCTTGGTAACCACGACTGGAATTACTCCGATGATTACATGACGGGAAATGCCGTGACGAATAACCGCCCGCTGTTCAATGAGCTGACTGACAATGATCCCTATTTCTCCTACGAGGAATACGACGAGTTTATCGTAGCCGCTGTGGACAACAGCTCCGATGTGGTCACCCAAGAGACCGTTGAAAAGTTCTTAGCCCTCTACGAGAAGAACAAGCCTATCATCCTGATGCTTCACGTTCCGTTGCACGCTGACACCCTGGCTCCCGATGTCAAAAAGGCTTGGGGCGGCCGCAACATCACCATGGGCCCCGGTGCCATGGGTAGTGATTGGGGTTCTGTCCAGCAGCTTTACAATGCTGTTTGCGTGGCTGAGGATACCCCGGTGGTGGCTGTTTTCGCAGGCCATGTTCACTTCAACCATGAGGATAGCTTCCCGAACGGTGTGATGCAGTATGTCACCTCTACGGGCTATACCGGCGATTGCCGAGTGATCACCGTCAAGGGTGAAGGCTGATGAGCGCACCCATATACGACACCCACCCCGAAGCATGGCATGGCATTGATCCTGCCTACTTCGAGGTGAAGATCAAAGGCCTGAAAAGGGATTACACTTTCTTCCACCTCACCGATCTCCACATGGGTGAGATGACCCCCGCCGAGGCGGCAGAGATGTCCGAAGAAAGACGATCTTACGCACAGCATCGCTTTGCGTTTTTTGCCCGTGAAGGGCAGGGTGCCGCCGCCCTTTGGAACGACTACATAACTTGCGCCAAAGTAGAGGGGGCTGACCTTCTCCTGCTCACGGGCGATATTATCGACTTTCCTTCCGAAGCCAATATCAAAGCTCTCAAGGACGGCGTTCAAAACAGTGTCATCCCCACCCTCTACGTGGTGGGCAACCACGATTGGAGCTTTGCTGACGACTATCATACGTCCAACGCTGCCGCTCGTCATTTTCCCAAATTTTCTGATCTCTGTAACGGCAATCCCCATATCTGTTGGGTGGAATACGAAGATTTGATTGTGTGCGCCGTGGATGATACTCTTGACCGTGTGACCAAAGAAACGGTGGATGAATTTATGCGGCTGTGCGATCTTCGCAAGCCTATTATCCTCATGATGCACGTGCCGCTATATGTAGCGTCCATGGAAGACGATTGCATGGCATCATGGCACAACCTTTTGATGGTAGGAGGGAAGGCCTATCACGGAGAGGATCCTTACGTCAAGCGTTTCTACGAAGCTGTGGCTCTCGATCCCCATACCCCCGTCAAGCTGGTGGTTACGGGTCACCTCCATTTCCACCATGAAGATATTTTTCCCAATGGCACACCCCAGATCGTCACCGACAAGGGATATACCGGTGGCTGCCGTGTTATCCGTGTGTTGGCAGAATAAAATGTAAATTGTTGTTTAACTTACTAACTTTTCTCTCCTCGTCGAGAGAAAAGTTACAAAAGAGGCGCCGCTGAGGGATAGAACCTACGGTTCTCCCTCAGAACCCAACTCCCATCGTGACGCA
>SVTB01000035.1 GCA_015064015.1 Oscillospiraceae bacterium
CTTCCGATCTCACCCATTACAATCCCACCTGCGCGGGCTGGATCGAGGATGCCATTCGGTATGTAAAAGATTTTCAGGCATAAAGGAGAACCTCATATGAAGATCGGCGTATGTGCAGGTCCCGAAATGCTCCCCCTTCTCGAGTCCTTGGGCTTTGACTATATCGAATCCAATTTCAGCTGGTTGGCAGGGCTTTCCGAGGCTGAATATCAGCAAAAGACCGCCTTATTGAAGGCTTCCTCCCTCCGCTCCGAGGCCTTCAACGGCTTTTTCCCCGGAGGTATCAAGCTCTATGCTCCCGACGGAGATCAGGCACCATTTCTCCGAAATATAGAGGCCTACTGCGAAAAGGGCTTTGCCCGCGCCGCTTCCTGGGGCGGGCAAGTGGCCGTCATTGGTAGCGGATACGTCCGCGGTATTCCCGATGGAATGACGTGGGCAGAATGTGACGTGCAATTTGCCCGCGTGCTGGAGGTATGCGGCCGCGTGGCTGAAAATTACGGCATGGTCGTGACGGTGGAGCCTCTGTCCCGCAACGAATGCAGTTATATCCACACCCTCCCCGAAAGCGCCCGTGTGGCGGCCATGGCTCATCATCCTGCGGTCCGCATGATGGTAGACTTCTATCACTACTGGAAGAACAGCGAGGCGCTTTGCGACCTTCCCATCTACGCCGACCGTTTGGTTCATTCTCACTACGCCCGTCCCGTTGACCGAAACGCCCCCACCCCCGGGGATGAAGCGCTTTTGCAAGGGGTTCTGAATGCTTTGAAGCAATGCCCCAAGATCGAGCGCATCAGCCTGGAATGTGTGTGGAATCCCAATATCGACGAAGGCATCCGAACCGCAAGACCGCTTATGGAAATTTTTAAGAACGTGTAAATTGTTGTTTGAAGGGGTACGGCCGGGGGAAACTTTTTGCAAAAAGTTTCCCCCATCCCCCCTTCAAAAACTCTTAAAACAAATTCATATTGATGAAAGTTTTTAGAGTTCTAAGAACCTTTTTTCAAAAAGGTTCTTGGTGGGGTTCAGGGGCAAAGCCCCTGATAAACAACAATTTGCATGACTACCAAAGGAGTCAACTATGTCAAATGTACATGAAAATCTGCTCCACGTCACCAAATACGAGGTGCTGGGCAAGCTCCCCGATCTCTTTACCTTTGAGGACGGCACGCCTGTCAAGACCCGTGACGATTGGGAGATGCGCCGCGGCGAGATCTACAAGACCGCCGTGGAGCTGCAATACGGTACCCTGCCCCCTGCCCCCGAATTTTTAGAAGTAGAGACTTTGTATATCGGCGGCAAGGTGCACTCTTACCGCATCCATACGGGTACAAAAAAGCACCCTGTCAGCTTTCTCATGAAACTGATGCTCCCCACATCCGGATACAATTTCCCCGCCATTGTGGACGGAGATATGTGCTTTCCCTACCATCTCAACCAAGAATTTCTTTCCATCGCCACAAACGAGAATATCGCCTGGGTGTTTTTTGATCGCACCGAGCTGGCTCACGATATTCAAGGAGAAGGTCGCCGCATGGGTCAGTTGTATGACGCATATCCCGACTACACCTTTGGTGCCTTGGGCGCTTGGGCGTGGGGCTATTCCCGCTGTGTAGACGCCTTGGAGATCATCTGCGCGGGAAAGGACAAGCCCCTCATTGATCTCTCCCTCGTCGCCTTTTCGGGTCATTCTCGCGGCGGTAAAACCGCCGCTTTGGCGGGTGCTGTAGATCAGCGCGCCGCTGTAGTCAACCCAAACGAGACCTGTGCCGGGGCTTGCGGTTGCTACCGCATCCACATGGAGGGCTATTGCGACGGCATCCCGCCCTTCCGCTCTGAGACTCTTCGTGATCTTTGGAACAATTTTTCTTTCTGGATGGGCCCTGAAATGGAGCAATATGCCGACCATGAGGCCGAGCTTCCCTTTGATGCTCACTTTTTGAAGGCCCTGGTGGCTCCCCGTGTGCTGTTTGTCTCCGAGGCGGCAGGCGATATTTGGTCTAACCCCGTGGGCTCATGGATGACAACCATGGCGGCGGGTAAGGCATATGAGTTTTTAGGCGAGCCTAACAATCTTTACTGGTATTTCCGCGAGGGAACCCATTCCCACGATTTCCGGGACGTCAAAATGCTGGTGCATATCATCAAGCGGCAGAGAGATCCCTCTCTCCCCTTAGATGAGGCATTGTTCAAAACACCCTTCCCTCCCTTTGCCCCTATCTATTGAAAGGAATCTATATGAAGCTATATATCGTCCGCCACGGACAATCCGAGTGGAACGCCAAGCACCTGGTTTGCGGCTCGACAGATGCGCCCCTCACCGAAAAAGGCCGCGCGCAGGCCGCCGAAACTGCCGAAGTGATTGCCCAAATCCATGCAGAGCAACCCATTGATCTCATCATCGCGTCTCCCCTGCAAAGAGCCTTGGACACGGGACGTGCCATTCAGGCCGCCTGCGGAGATATCCCTCTCATCATCGATGATCGCATCAAGGAGATCGACTTTGGCGAAAGCGAAGGGCTCTCTACCAAGGATCAAAATTTTCAGAACAGAAAAGCCCAGTTCCCCTACGTCCACGGAGAAGGAGAATCCATGCTTCGCTTTATCCACCGTATCTACAGCTTTCTTGATGACATACGAGTACGCTACGCCGATAAGACTGTGCTTTTAGCTTGTCACAACGGCATCGCGCGTGCCACATATTCCTATGTTCACAGCATGACCAACGAAGAGTTCATGAGCTATGTGGTCAAAAACGCATCGGTGATAGAATACAACCTATAATACCACAGAGGATAGAACCATGAAAAAATTTTTATTTGTATCTTTGCTACTGAGTTGTTTTACCTTGCTCGCTTCCTGCAATCCCCCCGAGGCATATGAGCATTTGTCCACCTCCGCCGAGACTGACTCTCAAATTCCCACGGATGCTCCCACAGAAGTTCCTACAGAAATTCCCACAGAGATTCACACCGAAGCACCTACCGAAACACCGACGGAGGAGGATACCACCGTGAACATCATTTACGAAACCGTACAGAACCCTATTCATGATGGGGGAGGAGACCCTTGGGTAGTTGAGAAAGATGGAAAGTATTACTATTGCTATTCCATTGGCAATGGCGTATCCGTTGCCGAGGTTTCTTCCATCCACCAACTGGTTATGAGGGGCAGAAGAGTATATGCGGCTCCGTCGGGCACAGCCTATTCCTCCGAATATTGGGCTCCCGAACTTCATTACATTAACGGTGAATGGTACATTTACGTAGCTGCAGATGATGGCGATAACTACCATCACCGTATGTATGTACTGAAAGGAACAACGCAAAATCCTCTTGATCCCTTTGAAATGGTGGGGCAAATCACCGATCCCTCAAATAAGTGGGCCATCGACGGCACCGTTATGGAGCTTGATGGCGAGCTTTATTTCATATGGTCAGGCTGGGAAGGTAATGTAAATGTGGCGCAAAATATTTATATTGCCCACATGAGTGACCCCTGCACCATTGACTCTGAAAGAGTTTGCCTTTCCATCCCTGATCGTTCTTGGGAACAACACGGTGAACCTCATGTCAATGAAGGCCCTGCCGTCCTACAGCACGACGGTAAAACCTTCCTCGTTTATTCCGCCAGCGGTAGCTGGACGGATCAATACTGTCTCGGTATGCTGACCCTGACAGGAGATAATCCCATGGATCCCCAAAGCTGGGAAAAAAGTAGCCGTTCCGTGTTTAAAAAAGTATCCAAAGTGGCTTACGGTCCCGGACATTGTTCCTTCTCCACCGCCTGTGACGGAAGTATTTGGATGATCTACCACGCCAACCTTGTATCCGGTTCAGGATGGTCGGGGCGCTCTGTGTGGATTGCACCCGTGACTTTTGAAGAAGACGGCTCTCCTAATTTCGGTAGGCCAACAAGAGAAGTGCAATTCCCTGTGGATATAAAGCCTTGAAATATGATGCAAAATAGGGGTACAGCGTGAAAGTTCAGTGATCAGAAACCCAAGTAAACGGTTTCACGCCTAATTCTCCCTAAAAATGGGGCCTAACCCATTTTGGGCGCTGATAAGCGACACGGTCGAATTGCAAAAATATTTGTGCCGCCTTTGGCGGCGGAATTGAGATTATTATGAAAAAATTTCACTTGATTTCCAACGCCCATATAGATCCCGTTTGGCAATGGGAGTGGGAAGAAGGAGCGGCAGCCGCCGTGTCCACCTTCCGTTGTGCCGCTTCCTTTTGCCGTGAGTTTGACGGATATATTTTCTGCCACAACGAGTCTCTTCTCTACCGCTGGATCGAAGAATACGAACCTTCCCTGTTTGCCGAAATCCAAGAACTCGTAAAGCTCGGGAAATGGCACATCATGGGCGGCTGGCACGTTCAGCCCGATTGCAATCTTCCCTCCGGTGAGGCTTTTGCGCGCCAAATTGCCGAGGGACGCAGATATTTCAAAGAAAAATTCGGGAAGGAACCCACCACCGCCATCAATTTTGATCCCTTCGGACACACCCGCGGTCTGGTACAGATTTTGGCTAAATCGGGATATGACAGCTATCTGTTTTGCCGTCCCGATCCCAATCATTTGACTCTTCCCGCAGAAACCTTTACTTGGGTGGGCTATGATGGTTCCACCGTTATGGGACAAAGAGCCGCCGAGGGATACGGCACAGGACTGGGTCACGCCATAGATGCCATCCGCGGTGTGGAAGGACGCGACACCAAGGGACTACCCAACTTCCGCCTCTGGGGTGTTGGCGACCATGGCGGAGGCCCCTCCCGCAAGGATATTGCCGCTATCCATACCTACATGGAGGAGTGCCGTGAACGCGGTGTTGAAGTGGTCCACTCTACTCCGGAGGACTATTTCGCCGACATACGGACCTATCTAACAGAAAACGGCGAAACGTTGCCCGAACACAAGGGAGACCTCAACCTGTGGGCCCCCGGCTGCTACACCAGCCAAGTACTGATCAAACAAAAATATCGTCAGACCGAGAATATGCTTTTCTCCACCGAGAAAATGTATGCTCAGCTCGCCTCCCTTGGGCGAACAGACTATCCAGAGACTGAATTCGGCGAGGCACTTTACGATATGCTGACGGTACAGTTCCATGACATCCTTCCCGGCTCGTCGATACGCTCTGCCGAGGAGATGGCGGTGCGAATGCTGGATCACGCCTTGGAGATTTTATCCCGCCTCCGCGCCCGCGCTTTTTTCGCCTTGTCGGAAAATCAGCCCGAAGCAGTAGAAGGAGAAATCCCCGTGTTGGTCTACAACCCTCACCCCTATGAGGTCACAGGAGATTTCGAGTGCGAGTTTATGCTGGCCGATCAAAACTGGAGCGCCGGCTTTACCATGCCTTCGGTCTACAAGGATGGGGTATATCTCCCTACCCAGTGTGAAAAGGAGAACTCCAATATTCCCTTAGATTGGCGCAAGCGTGTAGCTTTCCGAGCGACCCTTTTCCCCATGGCTATGAACCGCTTTGACGTAAGACTGAACCTCATAGAACAAAAACCTATCCCTGATGAGTTGGCGTTGGGCGGTAATGATCCCGAATACTTCGTATATCAAACCCCCTATATGACCATAGAGATTGACCGCAAAAACGGACTTCTTCATCGCTTTGCGGCAGACGGTGTTGATTATCTCGGCACAGGTGCCTGCGGTATTCACGTAATGCGGGATTCCGAGGACGCTTGGGGTATGACAAAAATCTCGTGGAAGGATAAGATCGGGCAATTTTCTTTGCTCACGACAGAAGAAAGCACACGCTTCTCGGCACAGGATACCCCTCTGTCTCCCATCCGTGTCATTGAGGACGGAGACCTACGCACAGTCGTGGAGGTTGTATTGGGATATGAAACCTCCCGCGCCGTACTTCGCTACAAGTTGTCCAAGCACGCGCCCGTCATCGACGTGGACCTCATTGTTCATAATTGCGAGACGGGAAAGCTCTTCAAGCTGGCTCTCCCCTTGGCGCTGCCGGAATCCACTCCCGCCATTGAGGTAGCTTTCGGCGAAGAGCCCCTACGCAGGGATGGTACTGAATGTGTGGGTCACAAATATATCACCGTCACCTCTCCCGAAGGCAGGCGGTTGAATGTCTATAATCGAGGCACCTATGGGGCATCCTATGAAAACGGGCTTTTGTATCTAACCCTTTTGCACAGCCCCGGCTATACCACACACCCCTTGGGTAATCGCCGCGTGCTTCCTACAGACCGTTACACCGACCACATGGAGCAGGGAGAGCGCCGGTTCTCTTTCCGTATCACAGCAAGCCAAACAACCGCCACAGATACCGCCAGAGAGGCTCTTTCCTTTAACGAGGAGCCCATGGTACTCTCCTTCTTCCCCAAGGGCGGTAATACTTCTGCGGCCGTCAAGGGCGATACTCCCTTCTGTACCCTTTCGGGAGATGCCGTCGTTATGCCAGCGATGAAGCCCTGCGATCAAGGCATCGCGGTGCGTTTGTTCAATCCCTTGAATCAGCCCATCTCTTGTGGGCTTTCCTGTCCGCTCTTACGGATTCATACTTCGCTCTCCTTCACTCCCTATGAAGTAAAAACCCTTCGCATCACATCCGACGCCTGTGTTCCCTGCGCCATGGACGAATTGCAATAAGGAAAGGATCCTACATCCATGAAGATCAAAACCAAAGAAATGACGTATGAAGAAGTCATGGCTCTGCCCAAGCCGGAGCATAAAAAACCAAAGCGACCCAACTGGCTGTTCCGCACCCTGGTGCGAGCGTTGGCCATGGGAGATCTGTGGGCCACCCACTTCAAGCACACCCAAGATTTCTCCAATGATGAGGATGGAGGCCCTTACCTCATTCTCATGAATCACTCCAGCTTCATAGACCTGAAGATCGCTTCGGCCATGCTGTATCCCAAGCCTTACTGCATCGTCTCTACCACCGATGCCATGGTGGGCAAGGCTTGGCTCATGCGACAGATTGGGTGTATTCCCACCCAGAAATTTGTCAGCGATCTCTCCCTGATCAGAGATATGAAATACGCCCTCAAGGACAAAAACACTTCTGTACTCATGTTCCCCGAGGCAGGCTATACCTTTGACGGACGCACCACTACCCTGCCCGACAACCTCGGCGGTCTGCTCAAGATTCTAGACGTCCCCGTACTGTTCATCGACACCAAGGGAGCCTTTGCCAGAGATCCTCTGTACAATATGCTCCAGCTCCGAAAGGTCAAGGTGACGGCACATATGTCCTGTATTCTCAATCGCCGTCAGATCAAGGAAATGTCCACCGAGGAGTTGAATGACATCATCCAAAAAGCATTCTCGTTTGATCAATTCGCATGGCAATACGAGAAAAAGATAGAGATCAAAGAATCCTTCCGGGCTGACGGATTGGAGCGGGTGCTTTACAAATGTCCCGCCTGCGGTGCTGAGGGCCACATGAAAGGAGAGGGCATCCACATCACCTGCGGAGCCTGTCACAAATCATATGAGCTGACCGTCCTCGGCAAGATGAAAGCCGTGGAGGGGAAGACCGAATACGATCATATCCCCGATTGGTACGCTTGGCAAAGACAATGCGTTCGTCAGGAACTGGAGGCCGGCACCTATCGCATGGAGTTTGACGTATACATCGGTTGCATGGTCAACGAAAAGGCATTGTATATGGTGGGCAACGGCCATCTCGTTCATGACGAGGGAGGCTTCCACCTCAAAGGATGCAACGATACCTTAAACTATGATCAATCCCCCATCGCTTCCCATAGCCTCAACTCGGACTATTTTTGGTACGAGATCGGTGACGTAATCGGTATCGGCTCTAAAAACTGCCTCTATTACTGCTTCCCCACCACTGAAGGCTCTGTCACTAAAACTCGTTTGGCCACTGAAGAGCTTTTCAAAATTAAAATGAAAGAAAAACGCTCTGCCCCTCGCCGTAAGGCCTCAGCCGAGGGATAAGAAAAAACATTCAGAGGGAAACTTCTTAAAAGAAGTTTCCCTCTGAATCACCCTACAGCACCGACTCTCCCACAGGGAGAGCCTTTTTAATTTCTAAATTTAATGATATTGTTCAAGAACGACTGTTTTTTATTTAACTTATTGTGTTTTTTACCAAAAACTATTGCCAAACTCTTCCTCTTATGGTATACTGTATACGGATTATATCCAATCCCTCATATGAAAGGATACAACAATCATGAGCAAAGATTATATGACTGACGGCCGCGCCGTCTGGCTCACCTACGCAAATCCCGCCCCCGTGAATGCCGAGAAGAAAAATCCTTGGGAAAATGCGCTGAGCCGTTCCGATCAATTCGCGCCTATCGCTAACGCGGGCGGTGTTGCCCTGTTTCGTAAGCAGTTTACCATCAACGGCCTGAAATCCGCCCGCGTGGATGCCACAGCTTTGGGCGTATTTGATATTTGGGTCAACGGTGTTCGTGTTGGCCGCAAGGACGAAAACGGCAACATCGTCTATGACGAGATGAAGCCCGGTTGGACCGACTACAAGGAGCGCGTACTCTACTTTTCCTACGATCTTACCGATTATCTGATAGAGGGAACCAATACTCTGCTCATAGCCGTGGCTCCCGGTTGGTGGAACGGCCGTATCGCTTTGGGTACTTACGGAGAGACCCATATCTCTTGTTTGGCCGCCATTCATGTGCTGGATGCTGACGGTGAACACCATCTGTATACCGATAACACTTGGCAAGGGGCTTGGGGAAGCGCTGTCCGAGCCTCGGATATCTGGGACGGGGAGCTTTATGATGCCAATGAGCCTACTTTCGCCGAACTTTCCAAAGGATGCAGCTGTGTAAAGTGGGAAGCTATCACTACCGAGAATTACGATATTTTTGTCACTCCCCATATCGGCCCCACCATCATGGTACGTGAGGGACTGACCCGCAAGCCTGAGAGCATTGTGATCTACGATGGCACAGAAGACAATGGCTCCGACTACGGCAAAATCCATGTGGTTCGTGAATCCCAAGGAGTGGACTTTTTTACCCTTCATAAAGGAGAAACCGCCGTCATTGATCTGGGGCAGAACATGGTTGGTTGGCCTACCTTTGCAGTCAAGGGTATCAAGGGTACTTCGGTTCAGGTACGCGTGGGCGAAATGCTCAACGACTCAGGTCTTGAGTCCCGCGGCAACGATAACCCCGAGGGCTCTATCTATACCATCAACTACCGTTCTGCCAAGGCCAAGGCCTACTACATCCTCAAGGGCGACGCGAACGGCGAATTTTACTGTCCGAACTTTACTTTCTTTGGTTTCCGCTATTTGGAGATTTCTGCCACCGAGGACGTGGAATTTTCGGGTATTGCTTGCCCTGTCATCGGCTCCGCAACCCGCGAAACAGGCAGAATGGAAACCTCCAACGCTGATGTGAATCAGCTCATTTCCAACATCATCTGGGGTCAGCGCGGCAACTACCTGTCTGTTCCTACCGACTGCCCTCAGCGTGACGAGCGTCTGGGCTGGACAGGCGACACTCAGGCCTTTTGCGGTACTGCCGCGTACAATGCCGATGTGGATGGCTTCTTCCACAAATGGCTACAGGATGCCAGAGACTCCCAAAACGCCGACGGTGTGTATCCCGATGTTATTCCCACCGTTCGTGTGGTCGGTTTCGGCGGTGCTGCTTGGAGTGACGCAGGCATTATTGTTCCCTACACCATGTGGAAGATGTACGCTGACACCGCTATCATTGAAGAGCATTACGCCTCCATGGAGCGTTATATGGATTGGCTGGAACGCGCCAACATGAACGCCCCCAATCCCCATTACGGCGACTGGTTAGCCTATGAGGGCACCGATGCCCGCCTCATTTGTGTGGCTTATTATGCCTTGGACTGCATCTATATGGAAGCTATGTCCCGTGCCATCGGAAAAGAAGACCGTGCCGAGCACTACAAGGCCACTTACATCAAGGTGCGCGATCATTTCCGCGCCACCTACTGTGAGGACGGTATGCTGAAGCCCGAGCATCGCACCCAATGTGCTTATCTGTTGGTGCTTCGCATCGGTCTCCTTGACGCAGACAGAAAGGACGAAGCTTTAGTCTCTCTCAAGCAAAAAATCATTGACAATGGCTACAAGCTCTCCACGGGCTTTGTAGGTACCTGCATCTTAAATGAGGTGCTGGCCGAGAACGGTGAGAACAATTTAGCTTATTCCCTGCTTCTGCAAACTGAGAACCCCTCTTGGCTCTACAGCGTCTATCAGGGTGCCACCACCATTTGGGAGCGCTGGAACTCTTACACCTTGGCCACCGGCTTTGGCAACGTGGCCATGAATTCCTTCAACCACTACGCCTACGGCGCCATTCAGGAGTGGATGTATCGTCACGTGGCAGGCATTGAGACCACCGAGGCTGATCCCGGTTTTGCTCATCCCATCCTCCAGCCCAAGCCCGACACCCGTACACCCGAAGAGATCCCCGAGGGTCAATCCCTGATCACTTGGGTCAAGACCTCCTTCGACTCTCCCGTAGGCACCATCAAGTCGGCTTGGGATACCACCGACGGATTTATCTACGAGTGCACCGTTCCCGTGGCCACCACCCTGTATTTGCCCATACTGTCTGATGCCGAGACCTATACCGTCAACGGCAGGAACAAAAAATTCACCGACGGTAAACTGACTCCCTGCGGTAAGGCTTTGGTAATAGAGTTGGCCCCCGGCAACTACACCTTCATTCAAAAGTAAGAATCATTTATGGAAAGATATATCTTCAAAAAAGCCCGCCGTATCTTCTGCCCCCTTTCGGGGGAGGAAGCGGCGGAGAGAAATAAGGAAGCCGTCCATCACTACGGCTTCTATACCACGGTGGAGTTGAACGAATATTTCAGTGATGCTGTTTTTGCCCTTACGGGACGCAATATGTACCGTCTGTACGTCAACGGCGAGATCGTCATGCACGGCCCTGCCCGCACAGCTCACGGCTACTCTCGCGTTGACACGGTAGATGTATATCCCTACTTGCAGCAGGGTATCAATCACCTGGCCGTTGAGGTCATGGTCTACGGCGACGTGTACGACCGCTACTCCAACGATTGCACCTTGGAGTCGGGAATGTTCATCGGCGAGTTGACAGTGAACGATCGGGTGGTTTGCGCCACCGGTGCTGATCCTTGGCGGGTAGCCCACCTCACTGCCCGCGCTCCCCACGCCCAGCGTATTTCCCACAGCCGTGAGGCCTCTGAAATCTATACGTTGAATGGCACTTACGGTGAATGGCGCATCGGAAGGGATACGTTCCAAGCCGCCGCGCTCATGGATGAAGGAAATTCTCCCATTTACCTCACCCACAAAGCTCTGCAGCCCACCCTGCAAGAACATCCCATCCCTCAGCTGGTGGAATACGGCTCTTGCTTCATTGAAAATGACAAACCGCTGACTTCCCTGTTCTATGAAAAACATTCCTCCTATTACGCCTCCCTCACTGAGCATCCTCTGGAAGATTGCCGCCGCACCGCCGAGCGTGCCTTGGGCGGTATCAGCATCCAGCGGGAAGGTGGCACATTGTGTTTGAGGGGAGATGGCGACAGGTTTATTCTCCTTGACGGCAACGAGAGCCGCGTGGGATTTGTGAAGGTGGAATTCCATTGTGAACATGACGGTATTGTGGATATCGTTCACAGCGAGCTTCTGAACCTTGACGGCTCCATCCCTTATTATCACGACGTGGTGACGAGACTTCACGTTAAGGGCGGTATCTGCCACGGTTTCGTTGCTATGGAGCCTTGTCTCGCACGCTATTTCAAGCTCTATTTCAGAGGTACAGGGGATGTGCAGCTCTATGGACTGTATATGTTGGAATACTCCTATCCCGACGAAATGCGCTCGGGCTTCCAATGCTCTGACGATAATATCAACCGCCTTTACAACGCCGCCAAAAAGACCCTCATCCTCAACACCATGGATATTTTCATGGACTGTCCCGAACGTGAGCGTGGCGGCTGGCTTTGCGACTCTCTGTGGACGGCGCGGGCGGCACAAATGATGCTCTCAGACACCCGCGTGGAGAAGGAATTCATCGAAAACTTTCTCTTAACCCCCGCCGAGGGAATGTTCCACGGGTTCTTCCCCGAGGCTTACCCAGGCAACAAGCCTGACTTTAAGGCCATGACGGGTATTACCACTTGGAGCTTTTGGCTCATGGCAGAATTTGCGGAATACGTGGAGCGCACGGGCGATTTTGCCTTCCGTGATCAGTATGCTGACCGCGTGGCGGCCTTTGTCAAGGGAAGTCAAGACTTCATAGGCCAAAGCGGGCTCCTTGAAAATCTCCCTTGGCTTTTCATCGACTGGTCTATGTCGAACTGGGGAGAATATCAACAGCCCATTTCCACTCCTGCCAACGCGCTATATGCTTATGTCATGGTAAAACTGGGACAGCTTTATCAAAAGAGCGAATGGATCAGCATAGGTGCACGCATCCGCCGTACGCTGTGGGAGACTATCAAAAATCACTCCGAATTAGGATTTGATACCCTCACCACCTTCCCTGACAGTTTTGAGACAAGGGGTGACGGAAAGCTTCATGGCATTGGCAAAATTTCCGAATCAGGCATGGCTACCGCTTTGTGGGCCGGATTGTTCGACACGGCATATACGCCGCTCATGGCGGATACCGTGATTCACCGCATGGGGCCTGCACCCACATATGCCCCTGATCCCATGATCGGCAGAAGCCAGCTTTTCATCGGGCTTTGCATTCGCCTGGATCTGCTTGCACGCATGGGTGCATATGACAAAATGTATGAGGATATGCTGGCCATCTACGAGCCTCAACTCCGCGAAGGCCCCGGTACCTTGTGGGAGAACCAGATCATCGACACCTCCTCCCGCTGCCACGGCTTTACCGCTCATGCGGGCGTTCATCTCATGAGAGACGTGCTGGGCATCGGTTTCCCCGTCTACGGTGAGGACGGTTCCAAGCGTATCACGATCGCGCCTCACATTGAGGGACTTCGTTGGGCGAGAGGCACCGTGGAGCTTGCCGAGGGCATTGTCTCGGTATTCTGGAAATACGATGGCAAGTCCTTCACCCTGCAGGCCTGTGTCCCTGCGGGCTTTGAGGCCAACGTGATCCTCCCCCCCGAGGCTAAAGCCTTGGACGAGGGAAAGGTAAACATACAAATTTCCATCCAAGTGACATAGAAAAATTGCCGATGGCTGTCGTTTACAGCCATCGGCTTCTCTTTATTTCTTATTTTTATCGCTATGCTTGCAGATATCACGCATGGGACACCCCTCACAGGCAGGGGCGCGCGCCATGCAAACATCTCGTCCGAACTGCACGATCCTATGGCAAAAATCGCTCTGCTCCCGAGGCACAATGAACTTCGACATTATTTTTTCCACCTTGGCAGGATCCTTCACATCCTCAGGATAAAAGCCCAGTCGGCCGCAAATACGGATGCAATGTGTATCGGCAACCACCCCGGGCTCACGATACACATCACCCATCAGCAAATTAGCGATTTTACGTCCCACACCCGGCATAGCCAACAGGGCGTCCGCATCGCAGGGGATAACACCTCCGTAGTCTCGCACCAAAATCCCACAGGCATCCTTAATGTTCTGCGCTTTGGTGTGATACAAGCCGCAGGAACGGACAATATTTTCAATGTCGATGATATCCCCTTCAGCTAAGGCCTCTGCAGTGGGAAATTTTTCAAATAATTCCCGACATACCAGATTAACTCTTGCATCGGTGCATTGAGCGGAGAGCCGTCCCATAACCAACAGCTTCCAGCTTTGCTTCAAAAGCGCGGGGGCGGGAATATATCCATCAGCACGAGTTGGGCTTTCAGGAGTGGTTGTGCGATCTTTCTCATCGCACCATTCCAAGGCGCAGACCGCTGTGGGATAGAGAGTCTTTAAGATTTCCACCGCCATCGCAGCTTTTTCTCCGGCGACTTTCTCGGATATATAGGCTCGTTTTTTCTTGGTTGTATCGCTCATAGATCCTCCGGCGTCAGATCTGCTTATGGACGCTCTTATATTCGTCATAGAAGCGGAAGTAGGGGCATCTGCCCGTGTTTCCGGCCACAAAGTTGGCCATTTCGTCCTCATCTAAAGAGACGTCGCAAACATAGGCGTCCAGTTCCTCGTCGTAATCGTAAAATTCACATTCCTCGCAACGGCCCACGGGCTGTTTTTTCTTTTCCATGACAAATTCCTTTCTAATGTAGTGTGTTTCAGGGGCGCTGGTACGCCCGGGAGGGTCCTTCTTGAAAGAAGAGCCCCCAGACCCCCTCCAAGAACTTTTTAAATAAAAAATATTTTGGGGTAGCGATCCAATAGCGGGAAGTATTTCTATATCCCCATGGGGCCCCTCACCCCCCCTTCGGGTCGTATTTTACCCTCTGTAAAGGGAGTAATCTCCGCTCCAAAGCACATCGGTAAGATCGCAGGGGGTCTTAATGGTACGGTTTGTCATGATGCCCCCCTTAGCGGCGTGGTCGGGATGGTGGCAATCCGAGCCCGAAGTCACGGGTTTGCCGTAAAACTCCGCAAATTTTGCCGCTTGGCTATTGCGGAAGGGCTCGGTGAGGCCGTTGTGGGCTTCGATACCGAACAGCGGCGTAGGATCCATAACCGTCATCCGCACACGGAAGGGGTGGGCCAGCACCACGCAGGCATTTTCGGGCAGGAGGGCGTACAGTTCCTCCAAGGTGGAAAGCTCGTTGAGACGAGGGGCGGTAAGAAAAAACTCCTCGTCACAGCCGTACACCAAAAAATCATTGATGCCAAAGAGAGATTTGTTAAACCGCACCTCTGCTCCCGGAAGGACGGTAAACCCTAACTTCTCCCCTTCCTCGCGGGCGGCGTAATAGCCTTTGAGGCGACGCGCCATGACCTCGCGGTGGCTCATACCCGAAAGCTCGTCGGCAAACCATTTATAAAAGTGAGAAAAATAATGGTCGGTGATGACCATACCGTCGTAGCCTGCGTTTTTATATATACGCACCAGCTCGGCGCCGCTTGCGTGGGCGGCGGTGTCACATTCGGAGGTGTGGGCGTGTAGTTCGTACAAGGGCATGAGGAGTCTCCTTTGGTTTCGTTGCTTATATTGTACCAGAAACAAAGAGATTTTGCAAGGGGGGTGGAGATTTTTCCTGCAGAAAGGTTGACGGATGGCAGAAGGAGAGGTATAATTATAAAAATTGTTGTTTATCTTTTTTCCACTTTCTTTCCTCGTCGAAAGAAAGTGGAGTAAAGAACGCCGCTCAAGGGAGACGTTTCTCCCTTGAGAAACCCTCTCACGGTGACGCACGCCGACTATGGCGGCAACAGCGTGTAAAGAACCTCCACACCCGATGCCTCGCCCCCACGGCGGCGCCTCTTTTGTAACTTTTCTCTCGACGAGGAGAGAAAAGTTAGTAAGTTAAACAACAATTTACCCATTTTTAAAATTTTTCCCAAAAACCGAACCTGACCCAACTTTTCGTTGTCATATAGACAGAGCCACCTGATGAGAGCGTGCGACGGGAGTGTGCATACCGCGCGCCTTTCAAAGACGGACTCAATCCTATAGGAAACAAATCAATCCGAAAGAAAAACAAAGAGAGGAACTACATGAACCGTACCGTCAACTACAAGGAGCAAACCGACGAGACCCTGGTCGCCCTGACCCTTATGCGGGACAAGGCCGCCTTTGAGGAGCTGGTCATCCGCCACCGCAAGGCCGCCCTTCTCATGGCCAAGACCGTGACGAGGAATCTCCACACCGCCGAGGACGCGGTGCAGGACGCCTTTCTCTGCGCTTGGCAACGGCTGGACACCTTGAAGGATGCCGCCAAGTTCGGCCATTGGGTGTGCCGCATCGCCAAGTACCGCGCCATCAATCTGGCCAAGCGTTACCGCGATTACATCCCCTTCGACGAAGTGGAGACCTATCTCGCAGATCAGACCGAGGACATCACGGGCTACTATGATGACAATCTGGAGACCGAGCTGCTCCGCGACTGTGTGGAAAAGCTGTCGGAAAAGATCGGTACAGTCATCCGTCTCCACTACTTTGAGGGTCTTTCGGTGAGTGATATCGCCAAGCGAATGAGCCTCGCGGAGGGGACGGTCAAGAGCCGTCTCTCTGCGGGCAGAGATCAGATCAGAAAGGAACTGGGTTACGTGGATAAGAACAACAAGAATGAAACTTTGGTAGAGGCCGTCATGCGCCGTGTAGAGGAATTCAAGGAGTGGCGGCTGAAGAACAGCAAGATCGGATTTGAGGAGGACTACAAGGACGTTTTGTCCCAAGTGGAGAGCCTCCCCGACTCCGAAAAGAAATTTTACGCCATGGCCGACGTGCTGAAGCTGGGATACTGGTATCTCTCCGACGGCAAGACCGACGAGATGCGGGCCAAGCTCAAGGAAACCGCCATCAAGGGCAACAACAAGGACGTGCTGGCCCTGTGCATCGGCTTTGGCGTGGATCAATACTCGGGCAAGGAGAAGGTGGACTACGTTTACAACACGGTCATCCCCGAGCTTTTGAAGCACGACATCCCCGGCGAGGTGGCCTACCATCACTACTGGCTGGGCTACGACTATTTCGAGGCCAAGGATTTTGACAACGCCCGCAAGGAGTTTGCATTGGCTTTGGAGACAGGCGAGGAGAATCCCCTGTATATCGCGCTGACCAAATCCACCTTGGCGTGCATGGACGGCGTGGGGGAGATGCTGTCCGACAGGAGCAAATACGATCTCTGTACCACGGCCGAGGAGCTGATCCGTCGGGGTGATCAGCTGATTTTCAGTCAACAGCCCGGCTTTACCCGCCGTTATATAGACCTTCCCCACTATGCCGAAATTGCCAACGCCCCTCTGTACTATGCCTCCCGTGCGGACCATCTCATCTTTGACGAGACCATGAAGGCCGGTGACAGCGTGACCGACAGTGAGGGCAAGATCACCCTCACCTGTGTGTCCACCGACGCTACGATGTCCACCGCCTGCGGAGATTTTTACGGCTGCGTGGAGATGCACACCCATAATCCCCCCGACAGAAAGTATTTACCCGCCCCTGTTTTTGTGGCGTGGTATAAGCGGGGCATCGGTCTCGTTGCCTTTGGGTGGAAGCAGGAGGATGGCGAGCCCTTCGGTATGACTTTACTTTCCTCCTATACGGTCAACGGCGGTCACGGGCTGATTCCTCTCTGCGAGGGCAACGTTTGGAGCTACGCCATTGACGGAGTGGATGACGAATACGTGAACCGTGTGGAGGTCACCGCCGTGAAGGAGGATAAGGCCTACCTGTCCTATTGTCTGTACGTCAAGGGTCAGCCTTTTAATGAAAATTCCTGGCGAGACAACCTCCTGTACGCCCGCAACAATTACTATAGCGATCACGTGGCGCTGGACGTGTCCGCCTACCATAACCGCGCCGTGGCCTTGGCACAGACCCCTTGGGAGAAGAAGGTGGCGGAGGTTTCCCGCAACGTCATGAACCGCATTTACCACGGCTGTCCTGCCGTCTTCCCCGAGACCAAACAGCAGGGCGTGTGGAATTTCTTTACCTGCTGTCCCGTTACCCAAGCGGGGGAGAAGCTCACCATCTCCGGCGGTGACCGAACCTATGAATTTGAGTGGAAGAGCACCCGCAACGGCTGCTTTGCCACCCTCCTCAATTTCATCTACGACATTATGCAAAACGGTTTGGGAGCTTTGTGGGATCCCGCGTGGTTGGACTATGCAGACAAAGACGAGGAGTTTCAGTTCCACCGCCCCGCACGCTGGGATCAGGGCAAGGAATTTATCGGCTACGGCCGCGTATACAGCGGCGAGACGGTGACCACCACCCTCGGCACCTTTGAAAACTGTCTCCGCATCCGCGCCCGTACCAGTCAGAACGAGAGTCCAGGCATCACCT
>SVTB01000036.1 GCA_015064015.1 Oscillospiraceae bacterium
CCTGCTTGTGTGCATCAGCCAGGTGCTGTTGCTTGTCAGAGGGAATGGTCATATCGTAAACCGAAATAGAGAAGGAAGCGCGGGTAGAATATTTATAGCCCATGGCCTTGATCTCGTCCAACATATTGGCACAAACGGCAGTACCGTGAGCCTTGATGCACAGGTCGATGATCTGACCGAGCTGCTTCTTTTTAACCACCTGATCCACTTCAGGCTTGTAAAGGTTTTCAGGGATAGAACGGTCCATCATGCCCAGATCCTGAGGAATGGGCTGGTTGAAGATCAAACGCCCCAGCGTGGTATTGACGCGGTGATAGACCTTTTTGGTGGTCTCGTTGCCTTCTTCGTCCACGTAAGTCTCGTCATGGGTATCACGAACCGTGATCATGGCGTGCAGACCCAGCTGACCGTTGGCGTAAGCCATCATGGCCTCGTCGAAGTTACGGAACACGCGGCCTTCGCCGGGCTCGCCGGGCTTCAACATGGTCAGGTAGTAAGAACCGAGGATCATATCCTGAGTAGGAATGGTCACAGCCTTACCGTCCATGGGCTTGAGCAGGTTGTTGGCAGACAGCATAAGGAATCTTGCCTCAGCCTGAGCCTCGACAGACAGAGGCACGTGTACAGGCATCTGGTCACCGTCGAAGTCGGCGTTAAACGCGGTACATACCAGGGGATGCAGCTTGATGGCACGGCCTTCAACCAGTACAGGCTCGAAAGCCTGGATAGACAGACGGTGCAGGGTAGGCGCACGGTTCAGAAGCACGGGATGCTCCTTGATGACATTCTCAAGTGCGTCCCACACCTCTGTGTTGGCACGCTCAATTTTCTTTTGCGCCTCTCTGACGTTGGTGGCTTTACCCATTTCGACAAGGCGCTTAACCACGAAGGGCTTAAAGAGCTCCAGAGCCATCTCCTTAGGAAGACCGCACTGATAGATCTTGAGTGAGGGGCCGACAACGATAACCGAACGGCCGGAATAGTCAACACGCTTACCCAAGAGGTTCTGACGGAAACGACCCTGCTTACCGCGGAGCATTTCGGACAGAGACTTGAGGGGGCGGTTGGAGGGGCCGGTGACGGGCTTGCCGCGGCGGCCGTTGTCAATAAGGGCGTCTACAGCCTCCTGCAACATACGCTTCTCGTTACGCACTACGATCTCGGGCGTGCCAATCTCGATGAGCTTACGGAGGCGGTTGTTACGGCTGATAACGCGGCGATAGAGCTCGTTGAGGTCAGAAGAGGCGAAACGACCGCCGTCCAGCTGAACCATGGATCTGATATCGGGGGGAATGACGGGCAGAACATCCAGTACCATCCACTCCAGCTTGTTGCCGGAGGTGCGGAATGCCTCGATGACCTCCAGGCGCTTGATGATACGGGTCTTCTTCTGACCGGTAGCGCGAGCCAGCTCATCCTTGAGCTTATCCGACTCAGCCTGTACATCAATACCGGCAAGCAACTCCTTAATTGCCTCGGCACCCATGCCAACACGGAAGCCGTTGCCATAGCTCTTGCGGTACTCGCGGAGGTCAGACTCATTGAGCACCTGACCCTTGTGAAGCGTGGGGCAAACGCCGGCATCCAGCACCACACACTCGGCAAAGTAGAGCACCTGCTCCAGCTGCTTGGGGGAAATGTCCAGCACCAAAGCCATTCTGGAGGGAATGGCCTTGAAATACCAAATATGGGATACGGGGGAAGCCAGCTCAATGTGACCCATGCGCTCACGGCGCACCTTTTTGGTTGTCACGTCCACATGGCAACGCTCGCACTTGATGATCTCCTTGCTGTGGGAATTTTTATACTTTCCGCACATACAAGCACCGTCCTTGGTAGGACCAAAGATACGCTCGCAGAAAAGTCCGCCGATCTCTGCCTTCAGAGTACGGTAGTTGATGGTCTCAGGCTTGATGACCTCACCATAGGACCAGTTTCTGATCATTTCAGGAGACGCGAGACCAATCTTAATGGAAGAAATTTCGTTACGTTCCACAGTTACTTCTCCATTCATCTATATATATTGAAGATTATCGGGTAAAGCGCGGGATCAGTCCTCATAGGAATCGTCAAAGCCGCCGTCGAAGCCGTCGAAGACCTCATCGTCCTCGGGCATAGCCTCGGTATCAAACAGCTCGTCGTGCTCCACAAGGTAGGAATTGCCAAGCTCATCAGTCTCCATGCTTTGACCCAGAGCAGACTCAATGGCCTCCTGCTCGGTCTCATCCACAAAGCTGCGAGGCATCTTGCGGCGGTAAGGAGCGTCGTCCTCGTTGCAGAGGGTAGACAACTCGATCTCCTCTCCCTTAGCATTCAGCACTCGGACATCCAATGCCAGAGCCTGCAGCTCCTTGACCAGAACCTTGAAGGATTCGGGTACACCGGGAGTAGGAATATTCTGACCCTTGATGATCGCCTCATAGGCCTTACGACGACCGTTGATATCGTCGGACTTGACAGTCAGGATCTCCTGCAGGGTATAGGCGGCACCGTAAGCCTCCAAAGCCCAAACTTCCATCTCACCGAAACGCTGACCGCCGAACTGGGCTTTACCGCCAAGGGGCTGCTGGGTGACCAAAGAGTAGGGACCGTTGGAACGGGCATGGATCTTATCGTCTACCAAGTGGTGGAGCTTGAGGTAGTACATAATACCCACGGTAACAGGATTATCAAAAGGTTCACCGGTACGGCCGTCATACAGAACGGTCTTACCGTCGAAGAGGCGGAGCTTGTCAGCCACGCGAAGGGATTCGATATACTCGGGATTTGCTCTCTGTTCAGGCGTCAAGAGGCGGTAATCCTCCTTGCCCTCCTCATTGTAAATCAACTCGAAGAGTTCCTTACCCTCGGGGCTCTCACCCGCGAACAGATTGCGGCTGTAGCCGGCCATACGGAGGCACTCGGAGATATCCTTCTCATTGGCACCGTCGAACACGGGGGTCATAATCTTCCATCCCAGCTTACGGGAGGCGATACCCAAGTGAACTTCCAGCACCTGACCGATGTTCATACGGGAAGGCACGCCCAGGGGGTTCAGCACGATATCCAAGGGTGTACCATCGGGCAGGAAGGGCATATCCTCAGGGGGCAAAATACGGGAAACGACACCCTTGTTACCGTGGCGGCCTGCCATTTTATCACCCACAGAAATCTTTCTCTTCTGTGCGATGTAGACCTTGACCACCTTGTTGACGCTGGCGGGAAGCTCGTCACCATTCTCACGAGAGAAAACACGAACATCCACAACCACACCGGACTCACCGTGAGGCAGACGGAGAGAGGTATCTCTCACTTCTCTTGCCTTCTCACCGAAGATAGCGCGGAGCAGTCTCTCCTCTGCGGTCAGCTCTGTCTCGCCCTTGGGGGTGATCTTACCGACCAGAATATCGCCGGCTCTGACCTCGGTACCCTTCTTAACGATACCATCGGCGTTCAAATCCTTCAGGGCATCAGCACCCGCGTTGGGTACTTCATGGGTGATCTCTTCGGGGCCCAGCTTGGTGTCACGAGCCTCGTGGGAGTATTCCTCGATATGCAGAGAGGTGTATACGTCCTCTCTTACCAAGCGCTCGTTCAAAAGAACGGCGTCCTCGTAGTTGTAGCCTTCCCAAGTCATGAAGCCGATAAGGGCATTCTTACCCAAAGCAACTTCGCCGCGGGAGGTAGCGGGACCATCGGCAATGACCTGACCGGCCTTCACCTGCTGGCCCTTGCGAACCACGGGTCTCTGGTTGAAGCAGGTACCCTGGTTGGTTCTCTTGAACTTACGCAGGGGGTATACTTCCTTGGTATAGTTGTCGGTCATGAGCACGATCTTGTCGGCTTCCACATGATCCACGTAGCCGTCGCTCTTGGCGACCACTACCACGCCGGAGTCCACAGCAGCCTTGTACTCCATACCGGTACCTACGATGGGAGAATCGGTCACCATCAGCGGCACAGCCTGCTTCTGCATGTTCGCACCCATCAGAGCACGGGAGTTATCGTCGTTCTCCAGGAAGGGGATCATAGCGGTTGCCACGGATACCACCATCTTAGGAGCCACATCCATAAAGTCAATGCGGGATACATCCATAGCGGCGATCTCGGTTCGCTCGCGGGCAGTCACACGCTTATTGATAAAGTGACCGGTTTCGTCCAAAGGCTCGTTTGCCTGAGCAACGATATAGTGGTCTTCCACATCGGCGGTCATGTAAACCACCTCGTCGGTGACTCTATGCTCCACAGTACCATCGGGCAGGGTCTCGTGAATCACCTTGCGGTAGGGAGCCTCAATAAAGCCGTATTCGCTGATACGGGCGTAGGTTGTCAAATAGGAAATCAGACCGATGTTAGGACCTTCAGGTGTCTCGATGGGACACATACGGCCGTAATGGGTGTAGTGCACGTCACGAACGTCGAAGGAAGCACGGTCACGGGACAGACCGCCGGGACCCAGTGCGGACAAGCGGCGGCGGTGGGTCAGCTCGGCCAAAGGGTTATTTTGGTCAGCGAACTGGGAGAGCTGAGAAGAGCCAAAGAACTCACGAATGACGGTAGCCACAGGGCGGATGTTGATCAGCGCCTGAGGGGTCAGTTTATCGTTATCTTGGGTGGTCATGCGCTCCTTGATGATTTTCTCCATACGGACAAAGCCGATGCGGAGCTGATTCTGAAGCTGCTCACCCACAGAGCGGATACGGCGGTTGCCCAGATGGTCGATATCATCCAGAGAGCCGACACCGTGGGTCAGGTTCAGAAGATAGCTGATGGAAGCGAAGATATCATCCTTGGTGATGTGCTTGGGGCACAGCTCAGCGATTCTCTCCTTGGCCATAGTCTTGATAGCATCCACATCACCGGCGCAAGCCTCTGCGATCTCCTGCATCACAGCGATACGTACACGCTCCTTGACACCACAATCCTGCAGGTCAAAGCCGATAATATACTCGGGCTCCAGGGTGTTGTTGGACAGCACCTTCGTGGTCTCGCCGTTCTCCAAGAGGATCATCACCTCATTGATACCGGCGCGCTCGATCTGAAGCGCCAACTCGGGGGTGATATAAGTGCCCGCCTCACAAACCACCTCACCGGTGAAAGGAGAAACAGCCGTTTCGGCCAGCACGTGGTTACGGATACGGCTATGGATAGCCACCTTGTGGTCAAACTTATAACGACCGACGGGGGCAATGTCGTATCTCTTGGGGTCGAAGAAATAGTTGTTGATCAGAGTTTCCGCAGACTCTACCGTAGCGATCTCACCGGGACGGAGCTTCTTGTAGATCTCCTTCAAAGCCTCCGTGTGGGCAGTTGCGGGAACACCGGCGGCATTGGAAGCGGCAGCCAGCTTTTCGCAATCGTCGCGTTCAAAGGTAGCGACCAAGCGCTCGTCATGACCCAGCAGAGCGTAGACAGCATCTTTCTCCTCCAGCTCGGTCTCCAACGCACGGATGAACATAGTGATGGGGAGCTTGCGGGTCTTATCAATGCGTACGTAGATCACGCCGCTGGCATCCACTTCATACTCCAGCCACGCACCGCGATAAGGAATCACCTGAGCGGCATACGTGGGATTACCGGTCTTGTCGATCTCGGAAGCGTAGTACATACCGGGAGAGCGGATGATTTGGGAAACAATGACACGCTCGGCACCATTGATAACGAAGGTGCCCGTTTCGGTCATGAGAGGAAATTCGCCCATGAAGATGTCGGTCTGCTTAACCTCGCCCGTCTGCTTATTGGTCAGACGAACGTTGACTTTCAGGGGAGCGGCATAGTTGACATCACGCTCCTTGCACTCCTCCACGGGGTACTTGGGCTTGGTGTCCAGGTTGTAGGATACAAATTCAATCAAGAGATTACCCGAGAAGTCGGTGATGGGAGATACCTCTCTTAGAACCTCGCCTAAGCCCTCTTCAAGGAACCACTTGTAGGACTTAGTCTGGATCTCCACCAGATTGGGCAGGTCAAGGTTGAAGCGGGTGCGGGAAAAAGACATTCTCGTATTCTCGCCGAGTTTTTGCTCTTTCAGATTGACCATGAATCAAATCACTCCATTCAAAATCTTTATCGGTTGGGGTACGATACAGGGGCTGTCTCTTTGCGCCCAGAGACGTGGGTGCGGTGCCTTCCATTGCGCTTTTTCCTTGCTTTTTGTCGGAGGACACATATCTCCAAGGCCAAACGGACAGCCAAGGGACACTTCAAATGTCGGGATATACCCTCAGGATCGACAAATCGGCATGGTCATTTTGCACAAATGAAAACCACCCACTTGCAGCAAAACCGTCGTTTGGCGCATAGGTTGCCATACTGCAAGCGATTATAGTGCAGTTTAGTATTTTATCACAGAAATCAAGATTTGTCAAGAGGTTTTTGAATTTTTTTGGATTTTTTTCATTTTTCACAAAAAAATTATTTCATTCGCTCACGGGAAAGCAACTCCGCCGCCCTTGTCGAAAAGTTTTTTTGAATGTTCACACGGATTTTTCAAAAAATACACCCGGAAATTGTTTACAAAATCGAAAAAGTATGATATACTATTATAATCTATGAGTATGCCTATCGAAAGGAGGCTGCGGGTATGAATTCATCCTTAAATAAAGACAAGACGCCTCCGTTGGGCGTGACACCCATTTCCCGCGAGGGAATCCGGGGGCCTTTGGGCATCATCCTCGCGGTTTTGCTCATCATCTCCGCCTTGATGCTCCCCTTGATCGTCACAGCTCTCGCGGGCTTGTCTCCGCTCCCACCCATGCTGACCGAGGGCCTGTCATTGGCCGCCCTTCTTCTCATCATTCTTTACTTTACCTATACCGCCAAGGCCTCCGGAAAGCCCTCTCGCGGTATGACACCCCTGATCCTGTTTTTTACGTTGATTACTTTCTATATGACAGGATCCCTCACGCTCCCTGCGTTGGCTGTTTCCTTTGTATTTTGTATAGGAGAAGGCGCTGTGCTGTACGCCACGGCCGGCAGCCGACAGCTCCCCATCGCACTGCTCATTCCTGCGTTCTCCTTCGGCATCGCATGGCTGTTGTTTGGCGAAGCGCATCTGGCGCTTCTCACATTGTTGCCATTCCCTGCCGCGCTGACTTTGGCATTGGGCACACGATCCTCCGCTCAAAGCACCACGGGGCTCACCCGTGTCGGTGTCATCTGCGCCACGTCCTTGGCTCTTTCACTGACCCTCACAGCCTTGGCGCTTTGGCTGACTTATCTATCCCTCGGATCTTTGGAACTTTCCGTGCTCTCGCAAAAAATCGCAGAGTTCCGGGAGTCCCTCACCCAAATTTTGACGAATATCAGCATCACTTACGGCGATAAGGTTTTGAAGCCTTTGGAGGGAAAGGAAGCTGAGGTGGCCAATATTGTCAACGGTATGATCAACACCATGCCCGGCACCTTGGTGGCATTGATCAATATTTTGGTGGCCATTTCACAAATGATAACCCTTTCGGGACTTCACGTGTACGGTTTTGGAAAGTCTGTCACGGGACGCGTACGCGACTTCCGCATCAGCGCGGTTTCCGCTTTCGTTTTCCTCGCTTCTTGGATCGTCGCGCTGGTAGCCGTGGGGGAAAACGGTGCCTCCACCATCGCGGGCACTGTAGCCGAAAACATTATTACCATTCTAACTCCCGGATTGGCATTGGCCGGCATATTGCGATTGGTTCGTTATATGGCCAAGCGAGGTATCCGTCCCGGATGCTTTATCATCCTGCTGGCCCCCCTGTTGGGGTTGGTGGCATATCTGCCCGGTATTCTGGCCCTCTCCGAAGCATTGATCCTTGTATTCAGCCCCTTGCGCGCAAAGATCAAACCTGCGGCCCCCGAAAAGAAAGATCCTCCCCCGCCATCCCGCGAGAAATCCTCCCGTCCCCTCACCGATGAAGAACGGTTTGAACAGTACTGCCGTGAACGGCAGCAGCAAGATTCCAATAATAACGAAAAGCAAGATAACGATTCCTGATCTTTCTCACGGCCCATGATTCGGTGATCAGCCGATGAGAGGCTCCTCATTTCAACGAAAGGATCTATCGGTCATGAAACAAAACATTTCCGACAACCACGATCACATCACGGATACCCCGAAGGCCGATCTCCGTTTGCCGTTTGTTCTTTGTGCCGCAGAGGGTCTGCTTCTTCTGCTGGTCTATACCCTTTTGGTTCATTTCGGGCTCTCCGGAATGTTGACGGTGGGTATTGCTTTCATCATCTTCTACGCTCTTTCGGCCATCGTTATGTTTGTGGTGTATGCCCTGCATCTATCCAAGCTCAGCCGAGATAAGGCGTTGGCCGATCAGCTCAACGGTGATATCTACCGTATTTTCCGCAACACAGCAGATATTCCCTATGCCGTGATGAACAGCGACGGCCGCATCCGCATTATCAACACCGCCATGAAGGATATCCTTCGCTTCCGCTCTCCCGTTTGTAATATCCCTCTGTCCGAAGCCTGCCCCGGACTTACCTTGGAAAAGCTGGTAGCTTGCGCAGGGAACGCGGATGTATTCCCCTTGTATCGGTCTGACAGGATCTCCGACACACCGTCTCAAAACCTGCAAAACGCAGACTTCCCCATCGTACGGTTGGCCAACGACCGCCGCTACAGAATTGAGCCCTATACCTTCTTCCGCAAGGGCGAGCACTACTATTTCCTTCTGTTCAGAGATACCAACGATTATCTGGATCTCATTGAAAAAACCAACCGGGAGCATATGGTTTTGGCGTATATCGTGCTCGACAATCTTCAGGAGCTGACACAATTCGTTCGCGCCAACTACCGCGCCACCGCCAACGAAATCGAAGCCGAGCTTTCCGCTTGGATCTCCGGCATGAACGGTATGCTCCGAGAATACGACCGCGACAAGTACATGGCAATTTTCTCCGAAGAAATGTTGGATCAGTGTATTGCCAATGGTTTCTCCATTCTGGATAAGATTATGGGCATCCGCGTGGGTGACAACAGCTTCCCTGTTTCCATTTCTATGGGCATTGCCGACATTGACGGCAATATGAACGAGCGGGACAGAGTCGCCAACAACGCATTGGACCTCGCGCTCCAACGCGGCGGTAACCAAGTCGCACTGATTCGTCGTAACACCCCCGGGGTCTCTTACTTCGGAGGCGCACACAAAACGATGGAAAGTAATACCTCCATCTCCTCCCGCGTCAGCGCCAGTCTTTTGGAGAAGAGGCTCCAGCTTTGTGACCGTGTGCTCATCATGGGCCACAGCAATCCCGATTTTGACTCCATCGGCTCTACGGTAGGCGCGTATCGTCTCTGCCGCAGTATACTGGAGGCCACCGAGCGCGCCGATGTTCCCGTGAACATCGTCACAAACCTTACCTGCGAAACCTTCAAGATCTGCGAAAAGCATTTGTCGACCATTCCCGAATACAGCCGCGTATTCATTGATAAGCAGGAAGCCCAAAGCTTGGTTTCCCCCAACACCATGCTCATTGTCACAGATGCCAATAATCCTATCATTTTCGAAGCGCCCGGCCTAATTTCCGCCATTCCCATCAAGGACGGCATCACGTCTATCGCCATCATTGACCATCACCGCTTGGTGAGCGCGCTTCCCTTCATTCCCTTCCTTCATTATATAGAGGCCACCAAATCCTCCGCCAGCGAAATCGTCAGCGAGATTTTGGAGCAAAGCCCTTATGCCGATACCCTTCACAAGGAAGAGGCCAACCTTCTCCTGGCGGGTATCATGCTGGATACCCACAACTTCACCCGCTCTGCAGGCGCTCAAACCTTTGAGGTCACCTACTATCTCTACAGCCGTAACGCCCACACGGGAACCGCCCGTGAGTTCTTTAACGAAAAGCTGGAAGAGTTGCAAATTGCCAGCGACTTTGATGCGCACACCCGCATTTATGCTGACATTTTCGCCGTCACATGGCTCAGCGAGCAGCATATTCCCTCTCCCGGGGATCGCGTTGCCGCCTCCAAAGCCGCCGACAAGCTCCTTTCCCTGCAAGGTGTAGAAGCCTCCTTCGCACTGGCTATTATCGGCAAAAACGTGGTCATTTCGGGCCGCTCCAAGGGAAAGATCAACGTCCAGCTCATTCTTGAAAAGCTGGAAGGCGGCGGTCACTTTGACATGGCAGGCGCCCAAGTGGAATCCACCAATATTCAGGAAGTTTACGAAATGCTCAAGGAAGCCATCGATGAATATATGGCCGAGCGTTCCGTCAAGTAATCTTTATCCCAAGCTCTTCATTCTGACATAAAGAAAGGAATCCCATCATGAAAGTAGTATTACTGGCCGACGTCAAAGGCCAAGGCAAAAAGAACGACATCATTGAAGTATCCGACGGATACGCCCGCAACTTCCTCCTGCCCCGTAAGTTGGCAGTCATCGCCGATAACAAGGTCCTCAATGAGATCAAGGGCAAGGAAGCCGCTGCCAAGCACAAGATAGAAGTAGAGACCGCTGAAGCCAAGGCCTTGGCAGTCAAGCTTGACACCATTCTCGTAAAGATTCCCGCATCCTCAGGCGCTGACGGTCGTCTCTACGGATCCATCACCACTAAGGAGATCGCCGAGCGTCTCCAAAAGGACTACAATGTTTCGGTGGACAAGAGAAAGATCCAGCTTTCGGATCCCATCCGCGCCTACGGCAAATATGACCTGACCGTTAAGCTATACGCAGACGTGGTGGCCAACATTCATGTGCTGGTATGCCAGTAAGCCCACGGGTGAACGGTTATGAGTATCAACGAACAAAAAAATGACATCCTGAATCGCAAATTACCCTTCTCTTTGGTTGCGGAGCAGTCCTTGCTGGGTGCCGTTCTCGTTGACCCCGAGGCCTTCAATCAGATCGCCGATATGGTTTCCTCCAATGACTTTTACTTGGAGGAGCACAAGCAAATCTACATGGCCATGCATGAGCTATTCATGACCAGCAATCAAATTGATGTGGTCACTCTCATTGATATGCTGGTACAGAAGGGTGTTTACTCCAAGTCCGGCGGCGAGCAATATATCCGCACGGTGGTTGAGGTCGTTCCCAACGCTCTTAACATTAAGGACTACGCCCGCATCGTCAAGGACAAGAGCGTGCTTCGACAGCTGATTTCCACCTGTGAGGATATTTCCGAGTTGGCATACTCCGAGCAGGATGACGTAGCCCATATTTTGGATTCTGCCGAAAATAAGATCTTCACCATAGCCCAAGGTAAGGACACCAAAAATTTCCGCCATATCCGCGACGTGCTTAACGATGTGTACGCGCACCTTTATGAGCTAAACAATGACAAGGAAGCCACCCAAGGTACCTCCACGGGATTTTCAGGACTTGACCGCGTGTTGGCGGGTATGTCCAAGTCGGACCTTGTATTGGTAGGCGCCCGTCCCGGTATGGGTAAGACCTCCTTCTGTCTGAACATCGCTACCAACGTAGCGGCACAGACGGGCAAGGCCGTGTGCATTTTTTCTCTGGAAATGTCTGCCGAGCAGTTGGTAAACCGTATCATTTCTTCCGAGGCTATGGTAGACAGCTATAAGCTCCGCACGGGAGAGCTAACCCCCGAGGATTGGGAAAACGTAGCCGCCGCAGCCGCGAGACTTGCCAAATGCAATATTCTCATTGATGATACCGCCGGCATCACCGTTACCGGTATGAAAGCCAAGCTGCGCCGTGTCAAGGATTTGGGCTTGGTGGTTATTGACTACCTCCAGCTTATGCAGGGAGACAAGCATACCGATAACCGCGTGCAAGAAGTAGGCGATATCTCCCGCGGCATGAAGCTTTTGGCCAAGGAATTGATGGTTCCCGTCATTTGCTGCTCCCAGTTGAACCGCGGCGTAGAGGGACGCTCCGACAAGCGCCCCATGATGTCCGACCTTCGCGAATCAGGCACCATCGAGCAGGATGCCGACGTCATTCTGCTTCTCTTCCGTGACGAATATTACAAGGTGAATGAATCCGGCACCCCAAATATGGATGCCGAAAGCAATATTGTGGAGGTCATTGTGGCCAAAAACCGTCACGGCTCCACCGCCACCGTTAAAATGGGCTGGATCGGCCGATATACCAAATTCCGCACCATTGCAGACGAAAGTCAGTTACCTCAATAAGCTACAGAAGGAGACCCCTATGCTCCTACAATTAACGCTTCCCCCCTCCCTCCCCAAGGCGTCCCTCTTTTGGTCGCCTATTCCGGAGGCGCGGACTCTCGCCTTCTCCTGTCTCTGGCCAAGGCATACGGCAATACTCACGACGTTCCTGTATACGCCGCGCATCTTCACCATGGGATCCGTGGAGAAGAAGCCGACAGAGATCTTGCCTTCTGTCGCCAAACGACCGCAGAGGAAGGCATCCCGCTGTTTGAAAAACGCGTGAATGTCCCTGCTTTGGCTCTTGGATCGGGGCAAAGCATCGAAACCGAAGCCAGAGCACAGCGATATGCTTTTTTCAACGAGGTCATGGAAAAGTATCACTTGCCTTTGTTGCTCACAGCTCATCATGCCGATGACCAGTTAGAGACGCTTCTTCACCGTTTTTTAAGAGGAAGCGGTACCAAAGGTATGGGCGGCATTCCCTCCCTACGCCCCCTTCCCTATGGACACGTGTTCCGCCCCCTGCTTCATCTGTCCAAGGAAGATATTTTATCCGCCTGCCGCGAGCTGGACTTGGATTTTGTCACCGACAGCACCAATTTTCAGCCGTCGGCCACCCGAAATCGCATCCGCGCAGAGATTATCCCGGCGCTTGAAAGCATTGCCGGCCGAGGTACTCCCCAGCAAGCCGCTCTGCGTCTGTCTCGCGCGGCCGCCGAAGATGAAGACTGTCTCGCCACTTTGGCAGAGGAAACCTATGCCGCCTGTCGGATGGAAGACGGACTTTCTTCGGAGCGGATCACTTCCACTCATCCCGCCATCTCCAAGCGTGTCTTATCCATAGCTTACAAGGATGCAGCCGTCAACCTTTTGGGAACTCCGCCCGATCATCGCCATACATTATCTTCCCTCCATTTGGAGCAGCTTCTGACCCTTTGCAGGCAGAGCTCGAGCGGAGCATCTCTGCATCTCCCTCTGTTGACAGCCTATCTTCACAAAGGAGTTTTGCTCTTCCGAAAAGAAGAGCCTTCCTCCGCACTTATCCCCACCCCGCTCTACGAGGGAGATACGCTATGGTGCGAAGGCCGCATTCTCATCCGCCTTTGCGCAGACTCCCCCCCACCCCTTTCGGATCACGAAGCGCTCGTAGCCTCTGCCCGATTCCCCGCCAACCTTCTGCCCTTGCCCCTGTGGGCACGGACACGAATACCCGGAGATATCATCTGTAACCACGGTATGCACAAGAAGCTCAAAAAAATTTTGTGCGACAAAGGTGTTCCACCTCATCTGAGAGATGTTCTCCCCCTCATCTGCTACGGGGAAGACATGACCCCCCTGTGGTATCCCACGGCGGCCTTTGCCGATGGCTTTCCAAGCCCTGACACAGCCCCCGCATGGCATATTCAAATCATTGAATTGAAAAATTCCCGAAAGGACAACACATATGACAAAGAAAACCTGTGCATTCTATGATGAAAGAGACTGTAAACAGATTCTTCTCTCCGCCGAAGAAATCGACAGCATCACCACCCGTTTGGCACAAGCGATCGAGAACACCTACAAGGACAGCGAAAAGCAGTTGGTTTTGGTCGTCATCCTGAAGGGATCCATGCCCTTTGCCACGGATTTGATGCGCAAAATTCGCAAGCCCCTGCAGCTGGAATTTATGAAGGTTTCCTCCTACGGTGCCGGAACCAAGGCGTCAGGAGAGATCCGCATCCACTTGGATCTTTTGCGCGAAGATCTCCCTGATTGCGATGTTCTCATCGTAGAAGATATCATCGATTCGGGCCGAACGCTCTCCCGCCTCACCCAACTTTTGCAAAACAGAAACGTCAACAGTGTGAAGACCTGTACCCTGCTGGATAAGCCCTCCCGCCGCGAGGTCCCCTTCGTGCCGGATTTCTGCGGTGCTCAGATTCCCGACGAGTTTGTCATCGGCTATGGACTGGACTATGCCGAAGATTACCGCAACCTGCCCTTCGTGGGCGTACTGAAACCCGAAATCTACAGCTGATTTCAAAGCAAAATTCACCCGAAGGACTTTAGAACTTCATACAAATTTCATAGACGTATGATATTATGATATACTGAGCTTTCGATTCCATATATTTCCAAGACCCAAACAAGAGGAGAAAATACAATGAAGAGTAATCTGAAGGTAATCCTCGGCTACGTGCTGGCCTTTGTCGTCATTTTCGGCGTCATCCTTTTGGTTTACCAAGGCACCACCGGCACCAAAAAGCCCCTTACCTACGGCGATATCCTGGACCATTTCTACAACGAGGATGTGGCCACTTATAAGCTTGATTATAACAAAAATACCCTGACCATCCAGCTCTTTGAAAGGGATGAGCAAGGCCGACTTTTGGACAGCGACGGAGCACCTGTCACGCCTGACGCCAACGGCAATTATCCCGAGAATGTGACCTTCAAGCTCAGCGCAGAGCAGGTCTACAAGCTGGCTGATATCAAAGCCACCCGTGAGGAGATCATTTTGATCACAGCTCAGCAGGAAGAAGCAGGTGTGGGCGTGGGTATTCTTTCCACCTATGAAAACACCCCTGCCAATGTCCTGCCTTGGTGGGTTTCACTAATTCCCTGGATCTTGATTATCGTGGTCTTTATCCTGCTCTACTCCTTTGCCATGAAGCAGATGATGAAGGGTGCAGGCCCCGGCAGTAAAACCACCGGCTTCGGCAAATCTCACGTCAAAATGCCCACGGATGACAAGAATAAGATTACCTTCCGCGATGTAGCCGGTGCGGACGAGGAAAAAGAAGAGCTTGTGGAGATCGTGGATTACCTCAAGGCTCCCGCCAAGTTTGCCCGTTTGGGCGCGAGAATCCCCCATGGCGTTCTGCTCATGGGCCCTCCCGGTACAGGTAAGACACTCTTAGCCAAGGCCGTGGCGGGTGAGGCAGGTGTTCCCTTCTTCTCCATCTCGGGCTCTGACTTCGTGGAGATGTACGTGGGTGTGGGTGCATCCCGTGTTCGCGACCTGTTCGACACCGCCCGCAAGGCAGGATCCGCCATCATTTTCATCGACGAGATCGATGCCGTAGGTCGTCAGAGAGGTACGGGTCTGGGCGGCGGTCATGATGAGCGCGAGCAGACTTTGAACCAGCTTTTGGTTGAAATGGACGGTTTTGGCTCCCACGAAGGCATCGTAGTTATTGCCGCCACCAACCGCGCCGACGTTTTGGATCCCGCGCTTCTCCGTCCCGGCCGCTTTGACCGCCAAATCACCGTCAACCGTCCCAACATTAAAGGCCGCGAGGATATCCTCAAGGTTCATGCCCGCAATAAGCCCTTGGAGCCCGGCGTCGATCTTTCCAAGGTTGCCAAGATCACCGTGGGCTTCACGGGTGCCGATTTGGCCAACCTCTTGAACGAAGCTGCCTTGCTTTCCGCCCGTCACGGTAAAAGCCTGATCGGCATGGACGAGATCGAGGCCGCCTTCAATAAGATCGTAATGGGTCCCAAGAAAAAGACTTGGGTCATGAGCGACGAGGACAAAAAGCTCACCGCTTATCACGAGGCCGGTCACGCCATTGTGGGTCACCTGACAGACCAGGATCCTGTTCACCTCATTACCATTGTTCCCACAGGCAGGGGCGCCGGCGGCTACACCAGCTTCCGCCCCGAGGCCGACTCTTACTACGACCGCAAATCCAAGTATGAGGGCAATTTGGCCATGGGTCTGGGCGGACGCGCCGCCGAGGAAATTATCTTTGGAGACGTAACCAGCGGTGCTTCCTCGGATATCCAGCACGTCACAGATCTCGCCAAATATATGGTCACCCGTTTGGGAATGTCTGAAAAGGTAGGCCTGCGCTCCTTCGGCACCGACCAAGGGCAGGTGTTCTTGGGCCGTGATTTCTCCACCGGCTCTGATCATTCCGATGCCACCGCCGCTCTCATTGACGAAGAAATCCATGTGCTGATTTCCGAAGCCTACGACCGTGCCAAGGCCATTCTGCTTTCCAATATCGGCAAGCTCCATTTCATATCCGAATACCTTTTGGAGCATGAGGATATGGATGGCGACCTCTTCAAGGCCGTTATGGAGAGCGATCTGCCCTGCGGTAAGCAGGATCCGCTGGATCCCACCGTGACCGCAGCCAACGAAGAGCTGAACGCAAAGCTTTCTGCCATGTTAGAGGAAAAAGAAAAGGAAAGCCGCGAGGCCAACGAAAAGAGAGCCCAGGCCGAAGCTGCCAGACGTGTGGTGGAAAGAGCGTTGGCCGACGATGAGTTGGACAGTGCTAAGTCTGAGGATGAGGACGAAGAATCCGATGAGCAAAAATCTTTGAAGAATCCCTTCGATTACAGCCCCGAAAATAACGAAGGCAACCCCTTTGACTACAACGATTCCAACGATCACGAGGGCAAATAAGCCCCCTTACAGCCAGCGGCATCGTTCCGCTGGCTGTTTTTCAATCCCAAAATGTGCTAAAGTTCAAAATTCATTTGGAGATCTTAATCTATGAAAAATTATGACATCATCATCATCGGCGCGGGTCCCGGCGGCATTTTCTCGGCTTATGAGCTGACCAAGCTGAGTTCTTCTCTGAAGGTAGCCGTTTTCGAAGCGGGCCACGCCCTGAGTAATCGCAAATGCCCCATCGACGGTGTCAGGATCAAGTCCTGCATCGGTTGCAAGAGCTGTTCCATCATGAGTGGTTTTGGCGGCGCGGGTGCGTTCTCTGACGGCAAATACAACATCACCAACGATTTCGGAGGCACACTATACGAGTACATCGGTAAAAAACAAGCCCTTGACCTTATGAAATACGTAGATGACATCAACATGGCGTACGGCGGCGCGGGCACCAAGCTTTATTCCACCGCAGGCACCAAGTTCAAGACGCTTTGCGTACAAAATGACCTTCACTTGCTGGACGCCTCCGTGCGCCATTTGGGTACCGATATCAATTATGTGGTGTTGGAAAACCTTTATAACGAATTAAAGGACAAGATAGACTTTTACTTCGATACCCCCGTGGAAGCCGTGTCCGCCATCGATGGCGGTTACCGTATCTCCTGCAAGGACGGCACCTACGATTGCCAAAAGTGCATCATTTCTGTGGGGCGTAGCGGCAGTAAATGGATGGAAACGGTATGCCATGACTTGGGTCTTCCCTCTAAGTCCAACCGCGTAGATATCGGCGTGCGCGTCGAGCTCCCCGCCGAGGTCTTTGCTCACATCACTGATGAGCTGTATGAAAGCAAGATCGTATACCGCACCCCCAAATACGAGGACCGAGTTCGTACCTTCTGCATGAACCCCCGCGGTGCCGTAGTCAATGAGAATACCAATGGCATTATCACGGTCAACGGTCACAGCTATGAAGATCCCGAGAAGCAGACCGATAATACC
>SVTB01000037.1 GCA_015064015.1 Oscillospiraceae bacterium
CGTGCGTCACGATGGGAGTTGGGTTCTGAGGGAGAACCGTAGGTTCTATCCCTCAGCGGCGCCTCTTTTGTAACTTTTCTCTCGACGAGGAGAGAAAAGTTAGTAAGTTAAACAACAATTTACATTTTACCCCTTATTTCTCTTATTCAGCAAGCTATGCTTAATATCCCACAGCTTCTGGGAGAGGTCTACGTAATAATCGTGGGGGTTGGTAAAACGGCGAACTTCCTCCCACATACCCTCACGTTCATCCTGACAATGGCGACGGATGTCTTCCAAAGAGGGAAGATCGTAGATGAGCTTACCCTCCTTGAAGATGGGTACCAATAGCTCGGTGGCGGTATAGTTGGTCAAGGTCTTGCGTTTCCATGTGTTGATGGGATCGAAGATCTCAATGGGTTGGGTGTCGTCGATAACCTCATCGTATAGACAGATCAAATCGGCCTCGGCTTTGCCTGTATCGCGGCCGCGGAGACGGTAGACCTTCTTGAAGTGAGGCGTGGTGATCTTGCCTACGTTTTCGCTGATCTTGATGCGGGGAACGATGGTGCCGTCGGGGTCCTCTACGGCACAAAGCTTGTACACACCGCCGAACACAGGATCACTCTTGGCAGTAATGAGACGTTCACCCACGCCAAAGGCATCCACAGCCGCTCCCTGACGGATCAACTCGCGAATGATATATTCGTCAAGAGAATTGGAGACAATGATCTTGCAATCAAACCAGCCCGCCTCGTCCAAAGCCTTACGAACCTTTTTGGAAAGATAGGCGATATCGCCCGAGTCCAAACGCACACCGCACTTGGTGATGCCCATGGGCTTCAGCACCTCTTCAAAGGCGCGGATGGCGTTAGGAACGCCGGACTCCATGACGTTATAAGTATCAATGAGCAAGGTAGCGTTGGTAGGGTACAGCTCGCAGTAGGTCTTGAAAGCGGTGTATTCATCGTCGAACATCTGCACCCAAGCGTGGGCCATAGTGCCTGAAGCGGGTACACCGTAGACCTCATCGGAGATAGTACAGGCGGTGGCGTTGACACCGCCGATGTAGGCGGCACGGGCGCCGAGGATGGCCGCATCCGCACCCTGGGCGCGGCGGGAGCCGAATTCGCTGATGGCGCGACCTTTGGCAGCTCTCGTCAGACGGGAGGCCTTGGTAGCGATGAGGGACTCGTGGTTGATGACCATGAGCACGTAAGTCTCAATGAATTGCGCCTGAATAGCGGGAGCGCGGACGATCATGAGAGGCTCGCCGGGGAATACGTAGGTACCCTCGGGAACGGCCCAAATGTCACCTGTAAAAGAAAAATCCGCAAGATAGGCGAGAAAATCCTCGTCGAACAAATTCTTGGAGCGCAGATAGTTGATGTCATCCTCATCAAAATGAAGATTCTGAATGTATTCAACGATCTGCTCAAGACCTGCTACGACGGCAAAGCCACCCTGGTCGGGGTTTTTGCGGTAGAAAACGTCGAAATAGACGATGCGATCCTTGAGACCGGTTTTGAAATAACCGTTGGACATGGTCAGCTCATAAAAATCACAGAGCATGGTCAGATTTCGGGAAATGTCTTTCATAATGTGATCCTTTCTTGCTGTGCCGTAAGGGCAGACTGCGTTTCTTTATATCTCTATTATTATACCTCGTTCAGGCGCGGATGTCAAGGGATGATGAAAAAAATGAGCGTAAACAAAAGTAAAAAGCAAAGGAGCTATTGCATTTGAAATGAAAATGTGGTATAATAACCCTGATCATTTCAAAAAAAATTCAATCGCACGGTAAAAATATAACCGAAGGAGACATCTCAATGAAGGGAATCGGTATTCTCGTCAATATTTTGGCCTGCCTTGTAGGCGGCGGATTTGGCCTCATGGTGCAAGGTAAGCTCAGGGTCAGATATCAGCAGGGCCTTTATCGCCTGATGGGTATTTTGGTTTTGGGCTTTGGCGCGTATGAATTAATGCAGCATTATTTTGTGCTTGCGGACGGAGAAATTGAGCTCAAGGGTTCTATCATGGTGGTGATCGCTTTGACGATCGGTGCTTTGATGGGCTATCTCTTTGATTTGACGGGGCTGTTTCATAAAATCGGATGCAAACTGTCTCAAAAGGAAAAAAAAGAAAAAGAGGCTGAAAAACAACGACTGGAAAGACTTTCCCGCGCTGTGGATATGGCCATTGAAAAGGATATGGCGTTGCCTAAGGTTCCTTGGTTGGACAGGCTCTCCGCTTATGAAATGCCTTCGTTTTTGTCCAAGTCTCTTTACGCTGATGGTTTTATCCTTGCTTGGGTTTTCCTTTGCGCCAATTCCATGCTTCTCAGCGGTGTGTTGGCCGACGGCATGGACGGCGTGACTACCACCCTGCTCATCAAGTCGGGCGCGGATTTCATCTTCTGCTTCTCCATGGCACTTATTTGCGGCTCGGGTGTTATGCACGCCATTATCCCCATGGCTTTTCTGGAGGGAATTTTGTGGCTTGGCTGCACGGCTTTGCCCGAGCTGACGGATCAGTTCTTTGCCCCCGTGCTGACAGCCCAGCTTTTGGTGATCGGCGCGGTGACCCTTTTGATTTTGGGTGTTCAAATGACCTTTGACGTCAAAAAGATCAAGGCCATGAATTTTCTCCCCGCCCCCCTTGTTCCCTTGCTTTATTACGGCATTCTGTTTATTTTGAATCTCTTTACCGAGAAATAAGTCTCGGAAAAGATATAACCCCCTCTGACCCTTCCTGCCTGTGGGATCGGAACGGTAACTCAAAATCAAAGGAAGTGATGTTTTATGTCCAAAGGAAAGTACAGACAAAAACGTATGGCAGAGCAAGCCGAGCTTAAACGGCAAAAGAAGGTAACCTTTCGCCAAAAGCTGAAAGGGTTACCCAAACGGTATTTCATTGATGCCATGGGGGCTATGGCCTTAGGCCTTTTCGCCTCTTTGCTCATTGGTACCATTTTTGATACCCTGGGGGATTACATCCCTTGGGCCTTCCTCAAAACCATTGCTACTTATGCCAAATCCGCTACGGGTATGGCCATCGGCGTGGCTATCGCCCATAAATTAGGAGCGCATCCTTTGGTGATATTCTCCTGTGCGGGCGTGGGTGCCTTGTCCAACGCCTTGGGGGCCGTCATTGACGGAGGCGCTATCCTTTCTTGGGCGGTCACCGCAGGGACGGGAACAGGCGTCTTCTACAGCGCAGGCCCCGCAGGTGCCTTCTTTGCGGTCATCATTGCCGCCGAGATCGGTATGCTGGTGTCCAAAAAGACCCCCGTGGATATCCTCGTCACCCCCGTAGTGACCCTGCTTGTGGGCTTTTTTGCCGCTTGGGTCTTCTGTCCCGCGGTTTCTTATGTGATGTATTATCTGGGTGTGTTTATCGCTACCGCCACTACCTTCCAGCCCCTTATCATGGGTGTGGTTGTGTCCGTGGTGGTGGGTATTATCCTGACCTTGCCCATCTCCAGCGCAGCCATCTGTGCCATGATCTTCTCGGCTTCCGCCTATGAGGTGGCCGTCCTCAACGGCACAGAAGAAGGTTTCTTGCTGGCGGGGGGCGCCGCCGTGGCGGGCTGTTGCGCCCAGATGGTGGGCTTTGCGGTCTCCAGCTTCCGCGAGAACAAATGGGGTGGACTTGTTTCTCAAGGTTTGGGTACCTCCATGTTGCAAATGGGTAATATCTGCCGTCGTCCTCTCATTTGGATTCCTCCGACATTAGCCGCTGCCATCATCGGCCCACTTTCCACCATGGTCTTCAAGCTGGAATGTACGGGTGTTGCCGCCGGTATGGGCACCTGCGGTATGGTGGGCCCCATCGGTGTGATCTCCACTATGGAACACTCAACCATGATGTGGATCGGCCTTGGGCTGTGCTGTCTTGTCCTTCCTGCTATCCTGTCCCTCTTGTTCTCCGAGATCATGCGCAAGCTGGGCTGGATTAAGTACGGCGACATGAAGCTGACTGATTAACCCGACGTATCAAGCGCCTCTTTCCATTTTGGGGAGGCGCTTTTGCTCATGATAAAAAATCATTGTCGGACAGGATAAATTTATTTTTCGCAAGCACAGCTTGACACGGGTCAAGTGCGTTATGCTTTACTTTTTTGAATTCGCGTGTTACAATGACGGCAAGAAAGGGGTGATAGCGTGAAAGTTCAGAGATTAGAAACCCAAGTAAACCGTTTCACGCCCAATTCCCCCTAAAAATGGGGCCCAACCCATTTTTGTCGCTGATAAGCGACACGGTGGAATTTCAAAGTGTATTTGTGCCGCCGATGGCGGCGGAATGGAGATTGACATGACTGTTGGAGAAAAGATACAGCACCATCGAAAAAAGCAGAACCTATCCCAAGAGGAATTGGGGCAGAAATTGCTGGTCAGTCGCCAGACTGTCAGCCTGTGGGAAATGGATAAGACTCTACCTACGGTGGATAACTTGATCCGACTTAAAGAAATCTTTGACGTGTCCATCGACGAGCTTCTGACTGAGGAAGCACCTGTCCGTGAGAAAGAAGAAAACATTCTTCCACTGCCCAAAGAAAGTTATGCTTTTTCTTTTACCCTCGACGAGATCAGGACGTTCACCCAAGGTCAGCTAAACCATATTAAAAAGGCATGGTGCGTCTTATCCGTGATCCTTTTGGCAGCTGTGGTTGCGTTAAGCCTGCTGAACGCTCCGCCCGCTTTTACGGGCTTTTTCGTGGGAATCTTCGGTTTGAGTGTCCTAACCTATGCCAAGAGTTATTTCTCATACCGCAAGGCACTGCGGGGAAAAGAGCCGCTGATGTCCATTAGCTGTTATTCGTATGAGGTATATGCCGACTACCTGATGATCCGCGTCTCGAATGCCAAGGAAACTACCAAAACTTTGAAGGTGTACTTTCGGGATATCGAGGCTTTGCGAGAAGAAGGGGCCCTCTACATCATGCAAACGGTGGGGCAGCTTTACCTCCTCAGAAAAGCGGATCTCTGTGAGGATTCCTTCTTTCACACATATGTTCAGGAAGAACAACAAAAACCGAAGCGAGCCAAAGCGCCGCAGGGATGGAGAACACTTTCCATCACGCTGTTTATTCTGTCCATAGCCTCTATTTGGTTCGCGCTGATGACGGTCGGCGCCTTGATCGGCTTGAACCATTTGGCCATGCCCGAAAATATGTGGGCTTTTTTCCTGTTTACGCCCATCCCCATCACCTCTATTGCCGTGGGCTTTATCCTTAAAAGAAAAGGCTTTAAGTATAAGAAAAATATCGTGGTCGGCATCATCATGACTACACTTTTATGCATCTACGGCAGTTCTAGCTTTATATTTGCCGATTTGTATTCCCATGATGACGGTCCTATCCTGCAGATCGAGCAGAGCATCGGTACGGATATCCCGCCTCACAAGCAGATCACGACCCAGGATTGGACACAGGGGACACAATCCGGTGGACGCGGCAATATCCTCTCTGTCAGCGAGGTCTACTTTGATCTCGAGAACGCCCGGAATTTTGAAAACCAACTCCAAGCCGATCCCCGCTGGTTACCTACCATCCCCAATGAATTGATTGGCCTGACTCAGGGCTTTTTTGACCCACCGAGTCGTGGCTTTGTCAGCGTATATAACCTGACTACAGGTGAACTCAACTGCTTACCCACAGAGGGCGGCACCTATCACTTGATTAACGTTTATTACTACAGCGATCCAAACCATATGACGAACTGCATGAGAATTATAGAATACGAGCTGACCTACGAGCTTTCGTCATAAAAATCGAGGAAAACTCCCCCTCCCAATTTTGGGAAGGGGAGCTTTTGGGCTTTGGAAAATTACTGATTCTGATTCTGACCGGCCAGACCATTTTCATAGGACTGGATCATCTTCTTGACCATCTGGCCACCGATAGAACCGGCCTGACGGGAGGTGAGGTCACCATTGTAGCCCTTCTGGTTCAGGGTTACGCCGACTTCGTTTGCTGCTTCCATCTTGAACTGCTCCAGGGCCTGCTTAGCCTGAGGAACAAGGGTCTTATTGCTTGCCATAATTTTTGACTCCTCTTATTTGGTTTCAAACGCCGCCCCCGGGAACGGAGGATGCGCCTGTATCCGCTATTGCGGATATCTTATCTATATCATCGAGTTCACGGGGCGGCAGAATCCCGATCATCTTTGAAATCGGATTTTGTGTCGTCTCGCGTTCTCTGCTACTATTGTGAGCCAAACCCGTCAAAATATAAATGGGAATTTGTCACAGTTGATTTTTAAAGTCAAAGGGTGGATTGTTGATAATGAGTTCACAAATATGGGGTAAAATATAAGCGAAAAGATTTATGATCCGGAGGATACATATGTTTGATATTATGGTCGTTGAAGATGATCCCCACTCCCGCCGCTTGATGTGCGCTGTTTTGGAACGATACGGATATCATCCCCTCTTGGCCGTTGATGGTCAAGACGCGCTGGAGCAGCTTGAAAAAAAGCACGTGGATCTCATCATTCTGGATATTATGATGCCGCGTATGGATGGCTATGAATTTACCCAAATTTTACGTGAGAGCGGCAATACTTTGCCGATCCTTATGATTTCGGCCAAACAAACCCCTGTGGATAAGCGCAAAGGCTTTCTTATCGGCACCGATGACTATATGACAAAGCCTGTGGACGAAGAGGAAATGGTCCTTCGCGTCGGAGCCTTGCTTCGCCGTTCCCGCATTGTCAGTGAGCGGAAGCTGACGGTAGGAAATACCGTACTGTACTACGATTCTCTCGCGGTACGTTGTGACGGAAAAGCACCCACTGCTCCCGGTGCCATGGAGCTGCCGCAAAAGGAGTTTTTGCTCCTTTTCAAGCTTTTGTCCTATCCCAATAAAATATTTACTCGCCGCCAGCTCATGGACGAGCTTTGGGACATGGAGTCCGAAAGCGATGAGCGTACGGTAGACGTACATATCAGCCGCCTCCGCGACAGATTTAGAGATAACAAGGATTTTGACATCATCACGGTGCGAGGGCTGGGTTATAAGGCGGTATTCCTCCGATGAAGCATAAAGAAGTGATCAGAAAGCAAAAGGAAAAAAGGCTCCACCGAGGAATTCCCATTAAGTCCCTTCGCATGATTCTGACGTTTTTTGTATTGTTTGTCATGCTGGTCACCGTGGCATTGACGGTGGTCATCTATGTTGTTTTAGAGCTGATTGCGCCTAAGCTGGTGCAATACGGAACTGTTACCGTGGTATCGATTCTCCTGGCCAGTTCGGCTCTCGGTACTTTTTTGGCAGCAGTGGTATCTAAGTGGTTCCTGTCTCCACTCCATGATATGATCTATGCCACCGATAAAATTGCCAAAGGGGATTTTAAGGTCCAGCTCAAAGAGAATTTTGACGCTGCCTCTGAGGTAGGCATTCTGCAGAGAAGCTTTAATCATATGGCAAGAGAGCTCGACGGAATTGAAATGTTCCGCAAAGACTTCATCAATAATTTTTCTCACGAATTCAAAACTCCCATCGTATCCATCCGAGGATTTGCTCACCAACTGCAGGCGGGAGGGTTGACCCTTGAAGAAACTCAGGAATACGTTGACATTATCGCCTCGGAATCCGACCGCCTTGCTAAAATGGCTACCAACGTATTGCTGTTATCCAAACTGGAAAATCAGCGGATCGTAACCGATAAGCAGTATTTTGACTTGGATGAACAGCTTCGCACCTGCTTACTACTATTGGAAAAGCAGTGGACGGATAAGGAGATCGAGTTGGAGTTGGATCTGGATTCCGTGGCCTATTGCTTCAACGAAGATATGCTTTCCGAGGTGTGGATCAATCTCTTTGGCAACGCCATCAAATTTACGCCTTCCAAGGGTAAAGTCGCCTGTACCCTGAGAGGCAATGCTGAGGATGTCAAGGTCTGTATTAGCGATACGGGCAAAGGAATGTCCGAGGAAGAGATTTCCCACATTTTTGAAAAATTTTACCAAGGAGATCGGTCTCATGGGGGAGAAGGGAATGGCATTGGTCTCACCATCGTCGGGCGTATTGTAGAGCTGTGCGGTGGAAAAATCCAAGTGGAGAGTCGTCCCGACATGGGAAGCGTGTTTACAGTGACACTTCCCAAAATACACCACCCGGACGGCGATACTCGAACCCTCTTTATGTCATCTAAAAAGGAAACTACAGTATGAGGAAAGATATGAAAAATGATGTTTCGCCCAAGCCCATGAAAAAATCTCGTGCCGCCTTGATCCTCAGCTTACTCTCAGCCGTTTTCTTGGTTTTGACGGTGGTGCTGATTTTCCTCTTCCGAGAATATTTGGGAGACGCCGAACGGGTGCGCGCAGCCGTCTCCGAAAATTACTTGGTAGGTGCTTTGTGTATGATCCTAATTTGCGCCGTGCAGGTCGTGGTGGCTCTGGTGCCCGGAGAGTTGGTAGAGATCGCTGCGGGTTATGCCTTTGGCGCGGTTTTGGGAACCATCCTTTGTGTGACGGGCATGGTGCTGGGAAGCATTGCCGTCATTTTACTGGTACGAAGATTTGGGCGAAAATTTGTTTACGCTTTCTATCCCAAGGAGAAAATGGATAATCTGCCCATTCTGAACAGCCCCAAAAAGAGAAACACCCTGGTGCTCATTCTTTTTCTGATCCCCGGAACGCCCAAGGATATGCTGACCTACGCTGTGGGTCTGACGGATATGAGCATTCCCCTGTATCTCCTGCTGACCACCTTCGCCCGACTCCCCTCCGTGGTGTCTTCCACCGTGGGAGGCAGCGCCGTGGGAGAAAAGAACTATATGGTGGCTGTCATTGTGTTTGCTGTAACGGCGCTGATCAGCGGCACGGGACTCTGGGTGTATCACCTGATTCAGAAGAAGCATAAGCACAAGTGACGATACTCAAAACGCAAAAAAATCCCTGTCATGATGATCATGACAGGGGTTTTTCATACGGCTCGTGAACTGTATATGCTGACGGCGGCCACCTCGTAGGCGGTTCCCCTCAGGAGGGAATCAATACTGATACCCAAAATATCCGAAAGCTCGTCGAGGCAGACGAGATCGGGACAGGCCAAACCGCGCTCCCATTTGGACACCGCCTGAGGGGTGACACCAATGTGCTCGGCGATTTGGGTTTGGGTGAGGCCCTGGTGTTTTCTCAAAAGCGCAATCCTTGCGCCCAGCTTTTCAACAGAAATCATGTATGGCACATCTCCTCAAAATCAGCGGCTTTGCCGCTTGTTTCGGGTTTGTCATTCGGGGGTCATGCAGAATAAGACCCCCGACCGCGCCTCATTTGAAGCGCGGTGGGAGCCGGATGTGCCGAGAGGATGAACTCTTTGAATCATCCGCCAAATTGTGCTGAGTTGCAGTATCGTCGTGGGGAAGCTCCTCACACGACAAATCAAAGTGCGGTCAGATTCAACCGCGCCAACCCGTGAGGCGCGGGCAGCAGAATCCGGAATTTAACGAGTTAGACATAACTCCGCCTCCTTTCTTTTTTCTGTCCTGTCAGCGAAATGTCGACCTTCCGCCTGTGGGACTTTGATTTCACATTGCTGTGATGGCTTTATTATAGCATGGGGATGCTGTTTTGTCAATCAACCAAGGGTTTACTTGGGGAATTTCTTTGCACCCTCCATTCAATCAGGTGACAACCGAGAATGAGCCCTGCATTTCCGACAAACTGCATGACACCCGAGCGGATGGTATAATAACTCATGTTAGGAGTAATAACTCATAAGCCATCGTTCGCTGTATGTTCCCCAATAACGGGCTTTAAATGCGAAAGTAAAGGACAGGATGAGCAGGGCGACACAAGCAAGCGCTAACAAGGTGTTGATTACCCATGCTTTACATTTCAAAACGCCGGTGACCCGCAGGATCAGAAGGGCTACGGCAGAAGTGCTGATCACAAAGCACAGGAGATAGAACCAAAAGGGCTCCCAGAAGGTTTCACCTTTAAAAGTGACGAGATCATTGACACCCACGCCGTACAGCTGTTCCACGGTCAAAAACTCATTGAGAAAGCCGATGCAGGTCATAAAAGCCCCCACTAAAGCAACGGCATAAACCAGATTAAATAGTGTTTTTTTGTTGAGCATGAAAATACCTCTAAGAATATTTAGGGAAGATACTTGCGTATCTCACGTGGTTGGGTCATTTCTTCTTCCGAAGTAAATATATTTTCCTCAAAGACTTAAAGATCGCCACGTAAGCCACCACGGCCAAAGGCGCGGAGACCACACCGCCCAAAAGCAGAATACCGCCGTTCATGAGCCAGTCCATGGTAAAGCCCTCGTCCATCAGCGAACTTACACCCGCGGGGATGCCAAAGCCTACGAACAGGGTCAGTAAAAGGGCAAGTGCGAGCAGAATGAGGACACCCGACCAGAGGGTGCGCTTCTGCGCGCCCGTGGACAGATAGGTGGTGGAGGACATCAGCACCTCCTCTGTGGTGGGGCGGGCGGCGTTCAACACGGAACGGGATGCTCTTGGCACTTGTCCGCTGTTTTCCTTCAAATGCTGTCGGACGATCTTGCGCTCCCCGTGTGCAAGCACCGGGGGGCATCCCAAGGCTATGAGCGCACAGACGGCCAATGATAAGAGGAAGGACCACCACTCGAGAGATCCGCTTTTGAAGACCAAGGCCATGAGAAAAGCAAGGCCCGTAAAACCCCAAAGGGGGCGATTTTGGCGGAGGGATCGCCGATAAGCCCCATCCTCCCAAAGCTCGGAGGGCATCAGCTCGTCCCCGCAGGGCGGCATTCCCTCGGTGGACAACGGGACGCTTGCAAAATAATACTTCACGGGGGAAGTGTTGCTGTCGGCGCAGATGAAATACATCCAATCCTTGTCCAGATCCACCTGCTCGGGCAGGGCGTAGCAGGCACCGTCTTGGGTCTCGCTGCCGTAGTCGATGCGGTAGGTAACCGTCTCTCCCTCGGGGCAGGGAACGAACAGATATTGATGCTCCACCACCGCCGCCAGGAGATACCCCTCTGCGGCCTTTTCGGAGAGAAAGGTCAGCTCCTTGTCGTCGCCGTCAAGGTAAGCCTTGAAGTCCGCGTGGCAAAGGGCGGGCAGGGGACGGCGGATGTAGACGTATTGGCTGTCCGCAAAGGCGAAATTCCATCCCTCGGGTTGGAACAGGTCGGAGTTCATCTCCATCATGCGGTAGATATAGGGAACGCCGTCCTCGGCGCGGGGAGCGAAGGTCAGTTCCGCCTTTTTGGACTTTTCGGGAACGGTCAAGGACAGACAGTCGTAGCCCTCGGCGGATTTTTCGTTGAGTGTGGTGACAATGGGCGCGCCAAAGGCGACGGTGAGGGTACTCTTCATGGGGGGCTCCTTTCTGTTAAATTGTTGTTTATCAGGGGCTTTGCCCCTGAACCCCACCAAGAACCTTTTTGGAAAAAGGTTCTTGGAACTCTAAAAACTTTAATACATATCAGTTTATTTTAAAAGTTTTTGAAGGGTTCCAAGGGAAACTTTTTTCAAAAAGTTTCCCTTGGCCGTACTATTACAAACAACAATTTATGCGAGACCTCCGAACGGCGCACCGCCAGGAGAGAAGGCTGCGCTCCGCTCTTTGGCCTCATCTATTATGACGACAAATTTTCCATAATCTTACAGGCCGCTCCCAAAAACTTCAAAGCGGCTTGTATTTTTGTTTATCTCGTCGCCATAACGTCCTTTTCGTACTTTTTGATCTCAGCCAGCGCGTCCTGACCGATGGCGATGCCCTTCTTCATGAGCATATACTCCCACACGGCGTTCATGGGGAGATTCTTGGCCTCGTCCATGAGCATGAGACGGGAGGTGAAGTCCCCCTCTACCTCAGCCTTGTCGGTGAGGTTCACAGGCTCCAAGAGGGAAGCGAGGACAGCCTTGGCAGCGGCGCGCAGACCGATGGCCCAGCAGGCCACGCGGTTGATGGAGGCGTCAAAGAAATCCAGACCCATGGCCACGTCACCGTAGAGGTTGCCCATGCGCATCTCATGCATGATGGTCATGAGACAATCGTCCTGAATGAGCACGTGGTCGGAGTCCCAATGCAGGCCGCGGGAGATGTGGAGCATCAGGTCGCGGACGAAGGGACGGTAGGCCGAGAGCTTGTCGGGGATGTTCTCGGTGGGATTGAAGTGACCCGTGTCTAGGGTGACACCGCAGTTGTGGGTGGCGGCGTAGCCCAGATAGAATTCGTGAGAGCCGACAACGAATGCCTCGGTGCCGATGCCGAAGACCTTGCCCTCCAGTACGTCGGCGGCGTACTGATGCTCCTCCTCGGTGTAGGGGGTGCCTAAGATTTTGTCCAGAGAGTCAATGAGCAGTTCTCTGTAGCGGTAGCGGTTCACGGGAATGTCCTTGAGGCCGTCGGGGATCCAGATATTGTTGAAGCACTTTTGACCTAGCTCTTTACCCATAGCTAAGGAGATCTCGCGGCTGTCAATGCCTGCCTCGATCCACCAGTCGCGGGTGGATTTATCGAGACAAGCCAACGAAAAGCCATTATTCATCATGGGGTGGGTAAAGAAGGAGGCGTTGTAGTCCAGACCGTAGCCGTGCTCCTTTGCGAAATCCACCCAGTTTCGGAAATCTTCGATGGTCAGATCGTTGCGGGGGTTCTTTCGCTCGGCATACATACTGTGCAGATTGACCTTGTGCTTGAAGGGGGAGAGGGAGAAGGCCATTTGGATGTCGCTTCTGAGTTCGTCGCCCGTCTTTGCAGCATAGGGGTAGCTGCCTGTGACCAGATTTTGGGACTCCACGTCGCCCAGTCCCTCCAGACCCGTCACGTCGTCGCCCTGCCAACAGTGCAGGGACATGGAGATATTATCGAACTGCTCCAACACCTTGTCGGTGTTCACGCCGTATTCGGCGTATTCTGCGCGGGCGTTGTCGTAATTTACGAGAATTCTGTCTTGTTGATTCATGGGAAGCCTCCTTGAGTGATTTGATTCAATTTATCATAGCATACTTGCCGCGAAATTACAAGAGCTTTTTGTTAATTTTACCCTATTTAGACGGCTTTGGTTGCTTGATTTTGTCAGCTTTGGAAAATCCCTGCCACGGCAAAGGCAATTTTTAAAAAAGTCTAGAGAAAATAAAATTTTTTTTGAAAAAACACTTGCATTTTTGAAAGGATTATGGTATAATACAGACTGTTGTCTTATGTTTGCAGGCTTGTCATATCCTGACAGGCTCGAGACCATAATAAGGAGGTGTCAAGTAATGGCAAAGTGTAGTGTCTGCGGTAAGGGTGTTGTGTACGGTCAGAACGTGTCCCACTCCAACCGTAAAACCAATCGTACCTGGAAGCCCAACATTCGTAAGGTAAAGGCAATCGTTGACGGTTCTCACAAGACTGTGGCTGTTTGCTCCCGTTGCCTGCGTTCCGGTAAGGTTACCCGCGCTTAATTGCGCCGCGTTTGATTAATTCGCGAAAATATCAGTGAATAGAAATCGGTCGTCACCAAAGCGGATGTTTCCGTCGGTGCCGACCGATTTCTATTTTTTTAGAGATGCTCTTGAGATATATAAGTTTTGGTGTCGGAGAGATCTTTGGTGACCAAAGGAAGCTTGAGAATAAGATCCGAAGGGGTCATGCCGCTCTCACCAAGCTCATCTGCGGCCAAATCTCCGGCCAGCGCGTGAAGCGCAATCCCGGCGGCCGTGATCTTGGCGATGGACAAATCTTTGTTGAGGTCCTCTCGGCGCTGTACCGCTAAGGCTCCTATGATCCCCGCCAGCACGTCGCCGCTGCCGCCCTTGGCCATGCCCGCATTCCCGAAGGGGCAGAGATATGCCTCTCCCTCAGGAGACGCGATGACCGTGTGGGCATCTTTCAGCACCACCGTTATCCCTCGTTTTTGGGCGAAGCCAAGAGCACAGGCAAAAGGATCTTGCAAAATTTTCGAAATCGGCCATCCGGTCAATCGCGCCATTTCGACAGGATGGGGGGTGATGATCACTTGGCTCGCGCCTTCTGTAAGCAGGCGGCTTTGCCATAAATGGGGGTGCCTTGAAAGCAGATTCAGGGCATCCGCATCCAACACCACGGGGAAACTGGGGCGAATGGGGCAAGCATCCAGCGCGATACCCAACAGGGTGGCAGATTGCGTGGTAATACCCAACCCGCAACCTATGACAAGTCCATCGCAGGCGTTCAACGCGCTGATGACCTCTCGCCCCGCAGGTGCGGAAGAAGGATAGCAGGTTGCGATGGCCTCAGGAATGGCTACCTGCAATATAATGCGATTGCATTCGGGAGTGATCACGCGTACAAGCCCTGCGCCCGCTCTCGAAGCCCCGCGTGCGGAGAGAATCGCCGCACCGCTCATGCCTTCAGAGCCGCAGATTAGCCCGATCTGCCCGTAAGTTCCTTTGTGAGAACGGCGATTGCGGGGAGGGAGGCTGCTCAACAAAAGAGCCCGGTCAGCTAAATAGAATTTGTGATCCCTTGCAGGGGTGATATCTACCCCGATATCAACAATGTGGAGCTTGCCTGCATGATCTGCACCCGGATACAGCAGAAGCCCGGTCTTGAGTGCTTGCATGGTGACAGTAGCCGTAGCCTTGACGGCACAGCCCAAAATCTTTCCGCTGTCGCCGTGAATCCCAGAGGGAATATCTACCGCCAGCACAGGCTTTCCCGACGCATTGACAGCACGGATTATTACCGCCAAGTCCCCTTCCACGGGACGATCCAACCCGATGCCGAACAGGGCATCTATGATGACGTCCGAACGGTCCGGATAAGGAAGCGCCTGCGCGGGGGAAAGAATTTCCACGGGCAGAGAATACAGAAATTCATATTGACGAGCGCACTCAACGCTCATTTTCTTTTTGTCAGGATTGCCGTTTTTGTCAAGCTTGCCGCCATAGCAGACGGAGATCCCACGGTATCCTTCCTCATACAGTAACCGCGCCACGGCGAAGCCGTCTCCACCGTTGTTACCGTTGCCGCACAGTACAAAGATTCCACCGTCGGTGATGGGGAAATCCTTTGCGTGGGTTTTCATATAATTGATCACCCCTGTAGCAGCCCGTTCCATAAGCACTTGGGAAGGGATACCGAGGGTGTGGATGGTGTAATCGTCACATTGACGCATGAGATCGGCTGTCAGAATGAGGGTGTTTTTCATGAGGCGCGCTCCTTTTTTGCTTTCTGCCTTTAGTATAGCACAGGGAGCGCGATTTTGCAAGAGGGGGTTTTATGAAGATCATAAAATGGATGGAATGGGCTTTTTCTGTCTCGTCCCCCGATTTTTCCTATTCTCCCCCTTGAAAAAATATGGAATCTATGGTATAATAAAACAGAATATAATCCCGGGAGGTGCCGTCATGCGCCCATACGCCAAAGATATGTTCTTTTCCTTGCCCCCCGCGTCCGTGCAGCTGCAAGGAATCCTGAAAGAAAAAATCTCTCTCGTTACCGAGGGAACACTGAAAAAGATAGATTTTTACGCCCTGGCCGACTATTTCCGCAACACCATGGATATGTTTGCCACGGGAGAATTTTGGGGTAAGCTCATGCGCGCCGCCTGCCTCATTTGCGGGGTGACCGAGGATGCCGAGTTGCGTGGTATCATTGACCGTGCCGCCGAAGACATGATGAGCCTTCAAGTCTCCAACGGCGACCTTTCTACTTGTCCTGTTCACACCCAACCCAAGGGCTCTAACGGCTCCGATCTTTGGGAGAGAAAATATGTCCTCATGGGACTGCTGTCTTATTACGAGCTGACGGGCTGTGACCGCGCTTTGGAGGCCGCCCGCCGTTTGGTGGTCTATACCGAATCTCAGGTGGGTCTGCCCCCCAAAACCCCTATTACCGAAACGGGCTGGGCTTTTTGCGGAATCGAATCCTCATCCATTTTGGAGCCCGTGATGCGGGTATACCACCTGACGGGAGAGCCTGCCGCGCTGTCGTTGGGTGCTTATATCGTGGGGAGTGGCTGTTGCGCTCGCGAAAATATCTTTGAGGCCATTAGAGCCGGAAAGGCCCCCAAGGATATCGGCTGGAATGGTGTGGCCAAAGAGAGCATCGCCAAGGCTTATGAAATGATGTCCTGCTTTGAGGGATTGTGTGAATATTACCGCGCCACCGACGATGCCGAGGCCTTGGATACCTCCAAGCTGTTCTGGGATAAGGTTATGGCTGAGGAGATCACTCTATTGGGGTCTGGAGGTGCCGATGCCCCCTTCAATCTTGGCCCCGGCATCGGAGAACAATGGAATTTTACCAAATTTGAGCAGACCAATCCCGATATCGACCTCATGATGGAGACCTGTGTTACCGTCTACTGGATGCGCCTCTGCTACCGCCTCTTGTGTCTCACGGGCGACATCAAATATGCCGACGAGCTGGAAAAGAGCCTCTACAATGCCATTTTGGGTGCTATTCGCCCCGATGGAGCTTTCTTTGAGTATTTCCCCCGCTTCAATGGCGCAAGAAATCCCAAGGTCAATTATTCGTTTAACATCAAGGGCTTTGATCTATCCTGCTGTACCGCGAATGGTCCCACGGGGCTGGGACTTGCCCCCTACTTCGCGGTCATGGGGACGGCTGACGGCGTGGCTGTCAACCTCTACGAAACTTGCACCGTAAACGTGCCCACGGAGGATGGTTTTGTGACCATTTCCATGGATTCTCAATACCCCCGCATGGGCATGGTGAACCTGAAAATTTTGAAAATCGAGGGTAAGATCCCCGAAAAATTCGTTATCTCCCTTCGCGTCCCTGCTTTTGCAGAGGATTTCACCTTGATGGATGCCCGAAATCCTCAAAATGCCGTGAAGTCTGAGGCCGGCACCTATCTCCGCTTGGCAGGAAATATTACCGAGGGAGACGAATGGCTCATCGCTTTTGATATCCCTCTTGCTAAACACCAAGCGCCCCACGGCTCCAACCGTGCGGGTGACAACTATATTGCTTTGACTTACGGCTCTATCCTGCTGGCGCGGGACAGCCGTGACGGTACAGATCCCCTGATGCCTGTTAAGGACGGCGAGATTACCGATTACTGCGTGGAAGCTCCGCGATACGGTGGGTATCTCGGTATGACCGTTACCATGGCGGGTCAGGAAATTCGTCTCACCGATTATATGTCGGCGGGTAATGCGTGGAACGGCGGCTCCTTTGCCGCTTGGTTGCCCACACAATTTTGAGAAAGGACGTCTCCCGAAAGGGAGCAGGAAATGCTATGAACGTCATGACAGCCTTCTCTTCGGATACATCATATGGTACCTTCGGACGCCACGAGCGTATCCGTATCCGTCGGGGAATTATCGGCTGCGGCCGCGGCTTTACGGTGGCCATGGATGAAAACGGAGGTCTCAAATATGCCGGAGATAACCGTTGGGGGCAAAAGGATGCGGTCTATTTCAAAAATCTTTTGTCCGTGCATTGTGGTCCCGATTATGTGCTGGGTCTCTGCCGTGACGGTGCCGTTTTGTCTGCGGGACGG
>SVTB01000038.1 GCA_015064015.1 Oscillospiraceae bacterium
GTTGTTTGTGGGGGTACGGCCGGGGGAAACTTTTTGCAAAAAGTTTCCCCCATCCCCCCTTCAAAAACTCTTAAAACAAATTCATATTAATGGAAGTTTTGGGAGTTCCAAGAACCTTTTTTCAAAAAGGTTCTTGGTGGGGTTCAGGGCAAAGCCCTGATAAACAACGATTTATTTGCCTAATATCCTCTTGCATGACATAAAAAATCACAGGCTGTCCATGGATTTCCGTGAGACAGCCTGTGATTTTTAATTCTGACTGGTAATATGCTTCAGATAAGCATTGATAAATCCGTCAATTTTGCCGTCCATAACGGCCTCCACGTTGCCTTCCTCGTAGCTCGTTCGGTTGTCCTTGACAAGCGTGTAGGGCATGAATACGTAGGAGCGGATCTGGGAGCCCCACTCGATGTTGTTCTTGTTTCCTTTGATCTGGTCAATGGTATCCAAACGCTCACGGATCTTGATATCCATCAGTTTGGCCTTCAGCATACGGAGAGCAGTCTCCTTGTTCTGAAGCTGGGAACGCTCGGTTTGACAGGCTACCACAATACCTGTAGCCTTGTGGGTAATACGCACGGCTGAGGAAACCTTGTTGATATTCTGACCGCCCGCGCCGCTAGAGTGGTAGGCCATGAATTCGTATTCATCCTCACGAAGCTCGATCTCATCCAGCTCGGCGAACTCGGGCATGACCTCAATGGAGGCAAAAGAAGTTTGACGTCTGCCTGCCGCATCGAAGGGAGATACACGGACGAGGCGGTGAACACCATTTTCACTCTTGAGGTAGCCGTAGGCGTTGGGGCCTTCCACTATGATGGTAGCAGATTTGATGCCTGCCTCATCGCCGTCAAGCCAATCCATCAGCTTGACCTTAAAGCCGCTTCTTTCAGCCCATCGGGTGATCATGCGGTAGAGCATTTGGCACCAATCCTGGGCCTCGGTACCGCCGGCACCGGGATGGAAGGATACGATGGCGGTGGAGTTGTCGTATTCGCCGCACATCAGCACCTCAATACGTTTATGCTCGGCCTCGGCCTTGATAGCCTCCAGCTCGGATTGGACCTCTTCTATGCTGTCCTCATCGTTTTCTTCGATGGCCATTTCTGCCAAAGCAATGGTATCCTCCAGGCGAGCCACAAGAGCGTGATAGCCCTCAACGGTGTCCTTGTATTGCTTGATGGTTTGAAGTATCTTGGAGGACTCAGACTTGCTCCAAAAATCGGGTGCCAAAGTTTCTTGCTCCAATTCCTCCACTTTGGTGGCCAAATATTCCACACGCAAGGCATTTCCCAATTCCTTTACGTCAGGGCGCAGTTCCAAAAGCTCACGCTTGGCTTCTTCTAATGCAACAATCACGGTATTACCTCTCTGCAATGAGTTGATGAATTTATTACTAACTTTATCAGTATAACATATTTTACACGGGATGGCAAGAGGAAATGTAAGAATTTTCTGTAAATCTTAGTGCTTTTGTCAATTCCGTATGATCACTTGAGGGGAAATCGGCATATGCTCCTGAAAAAGGAGATTGCATATGGAATCTGCATCTATGTTGTCGCTGTTCACTCGTTGCCTTTCCGCAGATTACGTACATACCCTTGCGGGCGGTGATTACGCCATCCAATGTGAGCTGCCCACGCTCTATTTGTTATTTGAATGGAGCGACGGGTGCGAGGATTGGCACAACAACCTCACTTTTCTGGCTCGCAGGGCCAATCCTGAATCCCCGCCATCAGAGGCTTGGTATGCGCATCGAGGTTTTTTGAAAGTATGGAATGCTATGGAAGCTGAGGTGATCCGGGAACTGACACGAATCATACGAGCTCATGCTGTTCAAAGCGTGATTTGTGTGGGGTATTCGCACGGTGCGGCTTTATCTCTCTTGGCAACCGAAAGCCTGTCACGGCATTTGGGGAGCAAAGTAACTGTTTTAGGGTATGGTTTTGGTTCGCCCCGCTTGATCAAAGGTAAGCTTCCGGATGTGGTCAGCCGTCGCTTGTCGGGCTATACAACCATTCGAAATATTCCGGATCTTGTTACCCATCTGCCTCCCGCTGCTTGGGGATACCGTCACATACACCTTGTCAGCATAGGAAAAAAAGGGAAGTACGGCCCTATTCAAGCGCATACTTCCCAAGCTTATGTCAAAGAGCTAAAAACAGGTAAGCCCATATCCTCAGTCAGCGAAATGACCCGCTCTGCCACGGAAAAAATGAATGCTTCTAAGGTTTCCGGGGATAAGTGTGTCTTTCGCACCTCGCATCCTATCACGCCGCGGCGGTAAAAATCCAAAATGAAATCCTTTCGCTCGTCAAAAGCATTGGGAGAGAAAAAATTAAGATAGCGATTTGGAAAGGGAGGTGCGTTGCGGTATGTATGCCAGACGGAAAAATCCGGATGTTGCAAAAGGAATTGAAAATCCATATCATACCAATCTCGTTTGATGGTTGCGGCAAAAAGACGTTTGTTTTCCTTGTGAAGCTCCGGAAAAGCTTGAATCCCCAATGGGTAGATCTCCTCGATCCATAGCCTGTCGGTTACCAAATGAGCAAAATAACCCATATAAAAGTTCTGCGCTTCGGTATCTTCTAAGGGCTTTGACAGATAGGCATTAGCAAATTTTTGAGGGTGAATGTACATTTTCCCTAATTCATCCGTGAAAGCAAAGTGGGAAATATCCTTGTCCGGTATATACGTTATGCCGTCCGACGAGGGAACACCGCTATCAGGAGCCAGATTGCCCATGATAAAGGGAATGGGAGAAAAACGGTTAAAGTTATCTAACATCACTTGCGCAATGCGGAGATGGATCATCCAAGAGGCCATGTGTATTCCTTTCTGTAGTTTGAGTCAATTAAATGGACTCTTTCAGCTCCTTCAGTACTTCGTATACCCCGCGCACGGGAATAATCTGCATACCCTCAACCTTCAGCGGCCGCTTTTCGGTGTTTCTGTAAGGCACGATGGCACGGGTGAAACCGAGACGTGCTGCCTCCCGTACTCGCTGCTCCAAATTGGATACGGCACGGATTTCTCCCGCCAGTCCAAGTTCTCCGATAACCAGAAGATTATCGGGAACGACGCGGTCAGTTAAGGATGAGATCATGGATGCTGCAATGGCTAAATCGGCGGCAGGCTCGTTGATGGAAAGACCTCCCACTACGTTCAAATAAACATCGTTTTGATAAAATTTCAATCCCAAGCGCTTTTCCAGTACAGCTAAAATCAAATATACGCGGTTGTAGTCCACACCGTTGGAGGTGCGGCGGGGAGACGGAAATACCGTGGGTGTTACCAAGGCCTGCACCTCGGCCAACAAAGGGCGTGTGCCCTCCATGGAGCAGAGCGCACAGTTGCCGGATACGTTTTTGGGGCGACCCGAAAGCAGCATCTCCGAGGGATTGGCCACCTCGTCCAGTCCTCGGTCTGTCATCTCGAACACACCGATCTCGCTCACGGAGCCGTAGCGGTTTTTGGCGGCACGGATAATGCGATAGGCCTGCTGACGCTCACCCTCGAAATACAGCACCGCATCTACCATGTGCTCCAGCACCTTGGGGCCTGCGATGCCCCCTTCTTTATTGACGTGACCCACCAAAAGCATGGAAATCCCCTCGGATTTTGCTTTGCCGATAAAGGTCAGCGCGCACTCACGCACTTGGGTGATGCTGCCGGGAGCGGAGTTTATTTTGTCAGAATAAATGGTCTGAATGGAATCCAAAATCATTACGTCCGGCTTGATCTTGTCAGTTTCAGTAAGAATCTTTTCCAAATTGGTCTCGGTGAGCACGTACAGATGCTCACCCGTCACGCCCAGCCGCTCGGCACGGAGCTTAAGCTGGCCGCCCGATTCCTCACCCGATACGTACAGTACCTTGCGATCCTGACCCAAGGCATCCGAAATCTGCATGAGCAGAGTGGATTTACCGATACCGGGCTCACCCGAGAGAAGAACCACTGAGCCCAGCACTAACCCACCGCCCAACACGCGGTCAAGCTCGCCGAGACCGCTCTTTGAGCGCATATAGGAAGGTGTTGATAGGTTTCGGTAGGCTGTGGCCTTACTATCGGACAAGCTACCGACCATAGAAGAGCGCCGGGCAGAAGTTTTTTCGGGCTCTGGCTGTACTTCCTCCTCTACCATGGTGTTCCACTTGCCACAATGTGGACATTTCCCCATCCACTTGGGGCTCTGCGCACCGCATTCGGTGCAAACATAAACGGTTTTGGGTGATTTCATATGTTCTTCCTCGCAGTTATAGTAAAGGTGTAAGTTCAGCGGGGGTATCAATCAGTACGGTCGCCCCGTGCGACACAAGAAACTCACGGTCACGGAAGCCCCAAGTCACCGATACGCAGGAGGTACCCGCCGCCTGTGCTGTGAGAATATCCGTGTCGGAATCTCCCACGTATAGGGTTTCATCGGGTGTGACGGACAAGGCTCGCATGGCCATCAGTAACGTGTCGGGGGCGGGCTTTTTGCGAATACCTTCGGATTCCTTTTCACCGACTGCCACCTCGATCAAATTCCCAAAGTAATAAGCGGATAGCTCCTTTACTGCCGCGTCAAATTTGTTGGAGACAATGGCGGTGCGAATATCCCTGTCCTGAAGCTCAGAAAGGAGAGGCAAAATTCCCATGTAAGGGGCGGTTTTATCTTGACAATGGATGGCATAATGGGCTTTGAAAGTAGCAAGCACGGCGGCTGTGGTTTCGTAAGGAGATCCTTCGGGTACTGCACGCTCAATCAGCTTGGCTACGCCGTCTCCCACGAAGCTTTTTACCTCGTCGCGGGTGCGGCAGGGAAGATGAAACGCCGCTAACGCCGTATTCACGGCATTAGACAGATCATCCAAAGTGTCAAGCAAGGTTCCGTCCAAATCAAAAATCACAGCGCGATACGTACCACCGCCCCCTTTCGTTTTTATGCTACCATTATACCACAATTTCTGCGCTTTCGCAAGTCTTTCTCGAATAAAAAGCACACCGACTTTTCAAAACCTCTTGCAATACGGTGAAAAATGTGCTATAATACCCTCATGATTTTTTCATCCGGAAGGAGAGACAGACATATGAACATTGCCATTTATGGCTACGGCAATTTAGGACGCGGTGTGGAGTGTGCCGTGACCCATGCCACCGATATGACCCTCACGGGTATCTTTACCCGTCGTGATCCCGCCACCGTTCATCCGCATACAAATGTCCCCGTTTATCACACGGACGAACTTTTGAACCATAAAAACGAGATCGACGTGCTGATCATCTGCGGCGGCAGTGCCACCGATCTTCCAGAAATGACCCCCGCCCTCGCTCGTGATTTTAACGTGCTGGACAGCTTTGACACCCACGCCGACATTCCCGTGCATTTTGATCGCGTGAATACCGCTGCCAAGGAGACGGAACATATTGCCCTTATCTCCGCCGGCTGGGATCCCGGTATGTTCTCGATCAACCGCCTTTACGCCTCCGCCATTCTCCCTGATGGACAAGATTATACCTTCTGGGGACGCGGTGTCAGCCAAGGTCACTCCGACGCCATCCGCCGTATCGAGGGTGTGTTGGACGCCAGACAGTACACCGTCCCCGTGCCCGAGGCGCTGGATGCCGTGAGAGCAGGGAAGAAGCCCACCCTTTCTACCCGCGAAAAGCACACCCGTGAATGCTTCGTGGTGGCCGCCGAGGGCGCAGACCTTGCCCGCATCGAGCATGAGATCAAGACTATGCCCAAATATTTTGCCGATTATGATACGACCGTCACCTTTATCACCATGGATGAATTGAAGCGTGACCACATGGGCATCCCCCACGGCGGCTCTGTCATCCGCACCGGCGAGACTGGCTGGAATCACGAAAACAAGCACGTCATTGAGTATAAGCTCGCTCTGGACTCAAACCCCGAGTTTACCTCTTCGGTGCTGGTGGCCTATGCCCGCGCCATCTATAAGATGCACAACCGCGGCATGAACGGTTGCTATACCGTCTTTGACGTGGCCCCCGCCGATCTCTCTCCCCTGACTGCAGAGGAATTGAGAGCGAAAATGCTATAAATACTGATCCCCTTGCAATGATGACACTGCAAGGGGATTTTTTGTTGAATATGTAAACAATATGAAAATATAATGCGGAAGAAAAAATAAATCATTGACAGTTACAGGAGGATTATGATATAATTATTTTGGATATTTGGAATTTATGGAAAGGAGGCGTTTCCCGTGTATAAATTATTACGCCTGATACTAAAGGAACCAGCGGTTGGTATTTATATGGAGGCGAATTTTATGATGAAGTGCCAAAAATCTATGTTATCACCATATAAGGAAGGAGGATAACCGAATGAAAATAAGCAAAAAAGTACTAACGATTGTTTCATTAGCTTTCTTTATTTTTTCTCTCTTAACATTAACAAGTTGTTCTGCCGATTCGTTGTCGAAAACTGCTGAAACGAACGATACTGTTACTGAAACAAATGGAAATGTTGATAATAAAATAGTCGATGTCGCGGATATTCATTCTCAATGTGTTCCTTCACAAATCAAAGTAGGGGATACGTATCAATCCTTTGCTCATCTGGATGTGGTTAGCTTTAATCTTCACGATGGTTTTTGGATGGAAAAGGATTTAGAAACAGGAGAATTTTTGTTTCAGTTTTTCGATTGGGGGTATTTGTCCCATTTAAATGGAACGCCTCCAAATGTTGACAATTCCTATAAGCTAACCGAAGAAGAAGCAAATAAATTAGGGCTTATTTTAGCGCAGGTAGAAGCTCCCGAGGGAACGTATATTATTCAACTGGAGATTCCCTATGAAGCAGCTGATAAAAAAGATTATACTGTTGCAAATATACAGCTTATTTCTCGCCCAAATCGACGCTATACGACCGGTACTGTAGATTTCCCTCTTTCGGAAGTGGTTGTTGGCGATTCCTTTGAAAAACTCCTCCTGTTTAATCCGATTCCCGTAAAAGCAGAAGCATATGAAATAAACCGTATTCAATATAAAATGTTCGTGGATGAGGGGGAATATATATACACCCTTGAAAGAGAAACGCAAACCGCTGAATTTTATATCACCAATATCGAATTTGTAGAAGCTATCTAATCTTAAAGCCCCCTACGGCGTGTGACCGTAGGGGGCGCTTTCTATCAATCTTCCTTATCAAAATTTCTTCGATACTGTGCCAGCTGTGCTTCTTCTTTGGCTTTGAGCTTGTCCAGCGTCGCCATGTTCTCAATGGTCAGCTTGACGAAGTTTTCCAGGGTAGAGCCTGCGGAGTAGTCTGCCACGCATACGAAATTGATGCGTGCATCGTCCACCAGGGGCTTGACGTGCTGGCTGTTACCCGAAGGATACACCGCGATGGACTTGCCGCCTCGCTCCTTTACCATCTTCATGCAGGGAATGTCGGTGAGACCGTCCCCAATGTAGATCATGTTGTGATAGGCGATGCGGCGCAAGCTCTCATCCTGCAAACGGTTAAGGTTGTAGTCGTCGGTTACGTCCAGAATCCCCTTGGAGATGCGGTAAATATACTGAGTTTTGAGGGTGTAGTTGATGGCCAATGCAGGCCAAATCGCCTCGCCCTTCTCGTCATACATATACTTGCAGGCATAGATGCGCTTGAAATACTTGGCAATGGGCGTACCTTGAATGATCTCGTAGGTGCCGGAGGAAATGATGTAGTGCTCGATCTTCACCCCAAGCGACTCGCCAAAAGCGTTGATGCGGTCAAACCAGCTCTCCACACCCTTGTAAAGCACCACGTTCTCCCCGCATTTGTTGAGATAAGCTTCGGTCAGGGAGATGCCCTTTTCCTTGCACTTCTGGATCATCACGAACATATACGCCAAAATCTTTTCGACCTCGTGCTTAGCTGTAATGCCTGCGGCCTCCCCCCAGAAATCCTCGGAATTCATACCGAGATTTTTGATGAAGGAGTATTCCTGCATATCCGTGGTGCAAAGGGTCTTGTCAAAATCGTATAAAATACCGATGGTGGTTTTAGCCATGGTGAATACCTCTGTTGAGTGGTAAATATATTGTATCATAAAAACATGAAAAAATCAATAGACATCGGGGAAGAAGGTGAAAAAACTTGACAAAATCATCAGGCTAACTGGTCATTGTTTTTTCTCTGAGTTGCCTTGTGCGGCAGAACAGCATGAACTCGTCAATTTGATAGTTGAAATCGTAATTCTCCATAATATTTTCCTTTCTCTTGGATTTTGAAAATACACTTTCAAGCCAATAAACATTTTTGCAAAATAAAAAATGAACACCCCCCATCATGGATCATATGTGACCCAATAAATTTGGAGTGTTCATAGGTTTGAGCAAAAAAGTTTATTGGCTTTTTTGTCCGCATTCAGCAGGGAAGCGTGGTATTCATAGGCTTGCAGTCCCCTTGGAGGAGCAATGAAAACCCTTGCTATACAAGGGTTTTCGCGCGACTCAATGCAATTTATACTTCAGCCGCAGATTATCCGCAATCATCGCGATAAATTCTGAATTGGTGGGTTTGCCTCTGTTGTTTTGGATCGTATATCCAAAATACGAATTGAGCGTATCCACGTCGCCGCGGTCCCACGCGACCTCGATGGCGTGGCGGATGGCACGCTCCACACGGCTCGTGGTGGTTTGGTATTTCTTTGCTACCGAAGGGTAAAGCACCTTGGTCACCGAGTTGATGATATCGCTGTCCTTGACCGTAAGCAGAATTGCCGTACGGAGATACTGATAGCCTTTGATGTGGGCGGGAACTCCGATTTGGTGGATGATCTGGGTGACTTGGGATTCAATATCCTCCATGCGGTCAGGACTGTTGGGAGAAAGATCCCGCATGGGAGACAATATGCGGCCTTCTCTTGTGCGGGTCAGCTCGTCGATGTGTGCAATCAGGCTGTCATCTCGTATAGGCTTAATCAGGCATAGCTGTGCGCCTGCGCCCGAAGCTTGGATAAACATATGCTGATTGGCCACCGGAGAGGTCATGATGAACGCAGGCATTTTGTCTTTTCGATAGTCTAACTTTCCACTGGCGCGGATGACCCCAATGCCGTCCAACTTAGATAGCCATATGTCAATGATGGCGATATCGGGATGCCCGTGCTCTATTTTTTGGAGTGCATCATCTCCGTTGGAGGCTTCGTCAATCATATGAAATCCCGCTCGGTGAAGGGTATCACGAAGCTGACTGCGCTGTGCCGCACTCTCATCTGCGATCAAAACTTTAATGCTGCTGTGATTACTGAAATCCATGTGTATACTCCTTGTTGGTAATTTTTGGTAGTAAGTATATATTACCATAATTTACCAAAAATTGCAAGGGATATATATAAAAAATAATTGACAAAAATTACCAATGAATCCTGTTTGATTTGACGAAAATTCACAGAACGTCGATGCTTTCGGTAGGCTACCAAAAATAAAATACAAAAAAATCAAGAAATTTATCTCGAGGTGTTGAAATTCCGCAGGGCTTGTGATATAATATACTGTTAGAAAATAGAAAAAGGAGATTCTTGCGCGCTTTCTAACGTAAGCAAGCACAAGAGCACATAGAAAATATGTTGGAATTTAAAAACGTATCCTATCGCGTTCCTTCCCAAAATGGAAGCGGTCAGGAAATAGAAATTATAAAAAACGTAAGTCTTAAAATTGACGAGCGCTTCGTAGCTATCACGGGCCCTAACGGTAGCGGTAAATCTACCATGGCCAAGCTGGTGGCGGGCATTATCACCCCCACCGAAGGTCAGATCCTTTTGGACGGTGAGGATATTACCCATATGTCCATTACCGAACGTGCGCAGAAGGGCATCGGTTATGCTTTCCAGCAGCCTGTCCGCTTCAAGGGCATCACGGTCAAGGATCTCATTTCCATGGCCGCAGGGAAGAACATCAACATCCACCAGGCCTGCGAATATCTCTCTGAGGTAGGGCTGTGCGCCAAAGAATATATCAACCGCGAGGTCAACGCATCCCTGTCGGGCGGCGAGCTCAAGCGTATCGAGATTGCTATGGTTAATGCCCGTAACACCGCCTTCACCGTCTTTGACGAGCCTGAGGCGGGGATCGACCTATGGAGCTTCAACAGCCTCATTGAGGTGTTCAAAAAAATGTACGACCGTACCAAAGGCACCATCCTTATCATCTCTCATCAGGAGAGAATTTTGGATATCGCTGACCGTGTCATTGTGATTTCGGGCGGTGTTGTGGCCGATGACGGCACAAAGGAAGAGGTACTGCCCACCCTTCTCTCTCAAAGCGCGGGCTGCTGCCAGACTCGCAACGGTAACATTGGAAAAACCGTTGGCAAAAAAGAAACCGTGAAAGGAGGCGTCTGATATGGCTGAAGCCAAAAAACTTGATGCAATCCAACTTGAAATGCTGAAGCAGGTAGCTGATCTCCACAGTGTGCCCGAAGGTGCATACTCCCTCCGCATCAACGGTCAGCTCCATGGCAAAAACTCCTCCGAGCATATCACCATCGAAAAGAAAGAGGACGTGTCTGGCATTGATATCATCATCGCTCCCGGCACCAAGAATGAAAGCCTTCATATCCCCGTGATCCTATCCCAGGCAGGCATCCGCGAGGTGGTCTATAATGATTTCCACATTGGTGAAAACTGCGATGTCACCATCGTAGCAGGTTGTGGCATTCACAACGGCGGCTCAGAGACTAGTGAACACAGCGGTATCCATCGCTTCTATGTGGGCAAGGGTGCTAAAGTCAAATACGTAGAGAAGCATTACGGCTCGGGCGAGGGAACTGGCGAGCGTGTCATGAACCCCACCACCGAGATCTATATGGAAGAGGACAGCTACATGGAGATGGAGACCGCGCAGATCAAGGGCGTGGATTCCACCGACCGTAGAACCAAAGCGACCCTCGCTGACCGTTCTACCCTTATCGTCCACGAAAAACTCATGACCCACGGTTCTCAGTATGCCGAAACCTATTTTGAGATAGACCTGAACGGCGAAGATTGCGGTACCCACGTTGTGTCCCGTTCCGTAGCTAAGGATGAATCCCGTCAGAAGTTCGTATCTCACGTCAACGGTAACAACCGTTCTTCGGGTCACACCGAGTGCGATGCCATCATCATGGACAAGGCTAAGGTAGTGGCCATTCCCGAGATTTCAGCTAACCACACCGAAGCGTCGCTTATCCACGAAGCCGCTATCGGTAAGATCGCTGGCGAGCAGCTCATCAAGCTCATGACTTTGGGCCTGACCGAAAAGGAAGCGGAAGAGCAAATCATCAACGGATTCTTAAAATAATTCTCGTCATAAAGGAGCAGACGTATGTCTGCTCCTTTTGCGTTTTACTCAAAAAAACGACTTTGAAATTGTCACTTTTGTTCATTGAGTTTTGAGCGATTCCATGGTATAATGTAGTCATTAAAGGAAAGGAATGATTCCAAATGAAAAACAAAACCCTCCGCGCTGCTGCTTTAGCTTTGGCGGTGCTTATTTTGCTTCCGACTATCCTTATAGGCTGCAGAACTGTTTCGGTTTCCGAGGAGACCGCTGCCCATACCGAGAGGATAACAGATCCCGTTACCGACTCTCTCCCCATCGAGAGCGGGACGGATGAGCCCGATGCCTTTGACAACACGATTTTGCTGGCAGCTGACGGACAGACAGCCTATACAATCATAGTTCCCGACTATGCCGCCGCATGGGAATTGACCGCCGCAAATCGGTTGGTCAAGACTTTTGCTGATCTAAACGTAACCGTTACTCCCGCTGTGGATACCTGCTCAGAGACTGCAGCTAAGGAGATCGTGGTGGGCTATACCAATCGAATTGTCGAACAAGCAGAAAACTTTTTCGCTGTAGGGTTTGGTGGTTATCATATCGCTACCATTGGCGAGAAGCTCTTCGTCGGTGCCAATACTGAGGACGGCATGACCGCTGCCTTGGAGAGACTGGCAGCGGATTTGATCTCTGATGGAAACCGCCTTGCCATCAAGGAGGGTTATGTTTGTAAAGCCATAGACGAGTCTGTACCTTCTGCAGATCCCACGCTGTCGGGTTCCTACGCCGAAAGCATTGCATACGCTAACAGCGTGGCCAATGATGTGCAGGGTTACTATACAAGTGGAAACCGCGATGCCTTTCTTATGACCAACCAAACCATGACCGTTGTCAATGAAATGACAACGGCAGGGAACCGACAGGTGACTTCTTTCGTTAATGCGTACGGTATACCCTATCTTCGTGATACCATGTCGGCCTATGTAGAAGCAGAAGGTAACCGCTTCTACTCCAAGGATTCTACCGATAGTGGCAGTATGAATATTTTTCTTTACGGAGTCTACCATTACGAAACCCATATCCGTGGACAAAATTTCGGTAATTCACGAGTGGTCGATGATTCTGCTAAGCCCGTGAATATGTTGAAAGAAATTAAAAGTTTTGGTGGCCACAACACCAAGACGAAGAAGGATAGGGATACGGGATCTCTGATGATCACTGTGGAATCTCCCGACGATCCCTACGTTAATTTCGAAGCAAAATTTAATATTGATGCCGGTGTGTATGATGCTATTCTCATTACCATGCGTACCGAGGACGCATCCGACGCCGCCTTCTACCTTGCTGCCGGCTCCCATGGAGGTATTGATGGCTCTCAGGTGGTGAGCTTCAGCGTAACCCCGGGTGAAATGCGAACATACCTGATTCCCCTGAACAACGTGACAGACTATGAAGGTATTTTGCACACGCTCCGTTTGGACGTAGGGTCCAAAAGCGGAGAAAAGGTGGAGGTCACCGAGATTAAAGCCGTTAAGACCAAGTCCTCAGGAGTTCCTTCTGTAGGCTTGGACCGTGTCCTCTTTACCTATCCCGATAAGCTTCATACCGCTATCCATATGGTGACCACTGGCCCTGTCACCGGAATGACTGCCTATGGCATGGAGACTGCTATTGACGCATCTCGTGTTAGGTCTCTTTTGGTTATTGACGACAAAGGCGAACATACGACTCTTGATGGTGTGGATTGGAGCACCGCTACGGCAATAGCCTTTGATATCGACCGTGCCGGCGTTTTCGGCTATATTTTGACACTGGATCCGGGCGTGGGCTCCCTGACTGTTACTGAAAAAGATGGCTTTTATATTATCGATCAAAGATCTTCCGCTAAGTCCGCCTATGATGAATTGGAGGATATTTACCTCGGACAGAGGCTTTATAATGATATGACTCATGATTTCGAGGGCTTCCGTAAGGCCTACCGTGAAGAGCGCAATCCCTTGACTCTTACTGTTACTTCCAAAGAGTTCGGAGCCAAGGCTATGGGCTATGACGCTTTGCGCGGTGCTTACCGTATGGATATAAAGGGAACAGATTTTAACGCCGCCTATTACAATACCCCCGATCTTCACTACCGCATGGATGTAGAGGTGAAGGGCGATTCTTCTGACCGCAATATATACCTCTACAGCCATACCACCGCGGGATGTTTGGAGAGTGCTGTCCTGCTGGACAGCCATGAGCGGATACTGCCTTATCTCATACAAGTTTGTAAGAATTTTCAGGGAGAGAACGAGGAGCCTATCTACGACCACGGGGATTCTCAGTACGGAGAAGCTTATTTTCCCATGGTTGTGAAGGGCGGGGAAACCCTAAAGTTTTCTGTGCTCAATATATATCAAAATTGGGGTATCTTCCCTCTAAAGCAGATCTCATCTATTCAGTTCCACACCGCCTACTATCATCTTTCCACGGGCGTTACCGAAACCAACTGTATAGCCCCCTACTTCGTCTACGGCAAGGATAAATGGACGCTCCCTGATTTTCGTGCTATGTCTTCCCCCCTCTGGTCGGGTCAGCCCCAGCACACCTCGGCGGGTAGACTTTACTTTCTGCAGTACACCGACGAGGAAGGGAATGAGTACGCTTCTGAGAACACCGTGGACGAGATCGTTTCCCACGGCCCCACCTACGCCGACATCTGGATGAACTACGTCTCTGACGATGGCCGCATGGAGATTGCTTACCGCCATATGGAAATGCCCCAAAGTGATGAGAACCGTACCTACTATGAAATTCGTATGAAGGTGCTGGAGGACATTTCCTTTGATGACTTCAAGGATGATTTCAGTTTCTTTTCCATGGACGGTCGAGGCGTGATTTACGATACCTTGGGATACTTAGACGAGAATAATCAGCCTGTAGTGATCTCCGCTAATAAAACGGCGCGTCAGAAGACATATAAGCTGGGGGATCAATCTCCTTTCGTTTCCTACTCCTATTCTCCCGATACCGGTGATTATGTCAACATGGCTGTTGTGATTAAGGATTATTCGGCCACCATTGGCGGTGAGGCCTACACAGGCGGTATCGTTTTGACCGATATCTATCGCGATAATGTCAACTATGCTCGCCTGACATTTGATTTGGAGAAGGTCACGCTGAAAGCAGGGGACGAGATTGCCATCAACATGATCTTGTTACCTTGGGGCTCCCAGAATACCGCCGCTAACGATATCTCCAATGTTTTGAATGTCCGGAACGACACTTGTCTGAATCCCATCAAGACAAATGTCAAGACGGGTACCCTGATTTACGATCCCTATATGCCTCAGATCAAGGCTGAAGAGCAGACCGCCGAATTCACACTTTCCGGTGCGGATAACCGAGTGACGGTCCGTGTTTACGGCTTTAAGGGCTATGAAAAGCCGGTGATTCAGGAATATGTGAATGACGCGTGGATCGCTTACGAAACTTCCTCGAAAAACGGGTATGATGGCTATATGGTGCACTATGACGGTGACGGAACTTATTCCTTCTCTTTCGTAGTAGATATGAGCGACGGTACGCGAACTTTCAGAGTTAAGAAGTAATCCGTAAATAGCATAACAAAGACATAAAAAAACCTCCCTGCGCATAGGCTGATTTACATACCTATGGCAGGGAGGTTGTCATTTTGACCAATCGATACGGCAAATTAAATAAAATACAAGCCTATATCGGGGGAGGCATCCTCTGTGCTTTGGCGTTTTTCTTTAAAAAAATGGTGACAAGTCCCGTGTTGCTCTTGTATACTCCGGGGATAGGAGAACTGCTACCTCCCTTGTGGATTTTGAATACTCTTGGGTATGCCGCCTGTTTTGCCATCGGGGCTTGCCTTTGTACCACCTTGCTTTCCGAATGCTCTGTGCTCTCGGAAGCTGTTACCAAATACAGAGGCTGCGTCTATTTAATTTTGGCTGTTGTTGGTGGATTTTCTTGGTATTTTCTTCTTTTTGATGCCCGCTTGGTCTTGCTTTCATGGGGTGTATCAATGATTTCTTTGATGTCTATGGTCATTACCGCGTTTCTGTGGCGGCGAATATTCAAAGCCTGTTCTATTCTGCTTTTTTTGGCAGGGCTTTGGTGGTTATATATTTTGATCCTACAACTCATAGTCATGTTGCACATATAAAAACGGCAATTTTACCAAAGCGCCCTTACTTGCAGGCACATGAAAGTATGAAGAAAATATGAAAAGTGATGAAGTGACGGTTGACTTTTTATAGAATTTGTTGTATAATAAAGGCATCAAATTTATTGGGAGGTCAACCATGAAATTTTCTAAGCTTTTAGCAGTTCTTTTGGCAGTATGCCTGTTGGGCACCATGATGATCGCTTGTAACAAGGAAGGCGGCGACAACGAGACCACCGCTCCCGAGACCAATGCGCCCGTCGCTTCCATCACCGTAACCCTTGTTGTCAAGGATGGCGGCAAAGAAGTAGCTCGTGAAGACATCACCTACAAGGGTGCAACCCCCACGCTCGGTGAGATTATTGCTATCTACTGCGCCGGCAACGACTACGCAGAGCCTTTTGATGCCCAGGGTCTTTTGGCCAGTATTGGCGACTTGAGCAAGGGTAACGGTAAGAGCTGGATCGCTTTCTATGAGGAAGAAGGCAAGAATGAAGCCTTTGATTCCATTAAGGATCAGCCTGTAGCCAACGGTCAGACTGTGGTTGTAGCTCTGGAAGGCTAATATACATCTTAATACGATTATTACAAAGGGATCGGTTGAGAAGGTTCAACCGATCCCTTTGTGCTTTTTAATACGGACAAGGCTTGTATTCGTTCAGACCCATCCGATCGTACCATTTTCTGTATTCCGCAATGCGAATATCCTTGCACTTCTCCCAAAATTCGTCGCTGTAGGCCTCTCGGATCATGCGATAGGCCTGCTCCAGGGTGGTGTCACATTCCTCGGTTCTGCCCAATCGGTACAGGCAAGCGGCAATATTGACCATGGTCAAGCCTCGCGGAATGTCAGGGCCTTGCAGTAAGGCATACTCGCGGGGGATCTCTCTGCGCCAGAACCGCTCAAGGAGATCCGCCGCCTCCTCATAGGAGAGAAGCGCGTTTTCATAATCGCCCGTATCGTAGAAGCACTTGGCTTCGGCCTCGCAGACCATGTACAGCTCCTGATGCGCCCAGCGCTTCCACTCTCGCGTCTCGTGCATAGCATCTTGGCTATTCAAGTACATGGCGGTACACCGCATACGGTCATTGAGATCGAGGTGATATCGGTAGGGCATGGATTCGATGATTGCTTTTCCTTTTTCATACTGCCCGATCTCAATATAGATTCGTGCCATACTACCCTTTGCGGCCAGCGTGATAAAGGAATCGGGGCATTCAGCCACGATCTGCTTGGCGAGATCCAGAGCTTCTTCGGTCAGATCGGTGCCTTTATCGGTCAAATGCCATGTGTAGTGCTCCAACAACTCCAATTTCAGAATGTGACCGCCGGGATAGGCGGCAATGCTCTCTTGGAGAAATTTTACGGTATTCTCCCATCCGTGTACCTCCACGCGGGACTTGACCAGCGCGTTCTGGATCTTCTCCTCCACCTCCTCGGGATCATACTCAAACATATCATCCAGACTCACCCCGAAATACCCCGCCAGCACGGGCAGAGTGGCCACGTCGGGATAACCCCCGCCGGTCTCCCATTTGGAGATGGCCTGGGGGGAAAGGCTCAGGGCGGTAGCCAACTGCTCTTGGGTCAGCCCCTTGTTCACCCGCAGCTCGCGGATCTTGTTTCCCAAATTGATC
>SVTB01000039.1 GCA_015064015.1 Oscillospiraceae bacterium
AAAAGATTTCCACGATGGCTCGTTCATCGTAAGATACAACTTGGAGCAATTCTTTTTGATGCTTGACGTATTTTCCCGTCTGCTTAAAGACAATCGCCTGCACAACGAAAGAAGCGGATTTATAAAGTCCTCGCAAAATATCCTCGCTTTTCTCGTGTAACATATTATGAACACAACCGTGATAGATATTGCAAACTCCGATTTTAATTGCTCTATCAACATCACTTTTGTCAACAATAGCTAACACTTCATCAAGGTTTCCTTTGACCGGTGTGGTATCGTTGCAAAATTGGAAAAGGTCTGATGGTTCCCAATTCAAAATTTCATCTTTACCGGAGAGAAATCCGCAAATTAATTCCCTATGAGGCAGGGTATTCAGCATATTATTATAAGTTTTAATGTCCAAAGCGGACAATTCATCAAGAATTACAACAACATCAATGTCGCTTGTTTCTGTTGCTTCGTCACGACCATAACTACCTTGCAAACCAACAAACCATACACGGTTAGAGAAAGTCTTGTTTAATGTCTGCAAGAAGTTTTGCATCCAAGTAGTAATATCTATCATTATGTTCACCTCGTCAAATTGGAATTGGTAAGACACTGTGCCTATTACTTGATAAAAAATACAACGATTGCACAGATGAAAACAAAGACAGCCGTTCCAATACTGAAATATGCTACTTTACGGCTGGCATTCCATTGGGTGTATGCTTGGCAAAGCATTGTTATACCCATTAAAGGAACACAAATATTGATTGCTTGATTCCAGATATCGAACATCTGTAATACCGCCAAAACAACAACGGATAGACTTACGAGTATAGATATTATCGTTACAATCTTATGTAATAAGGGAGCATCTTTCCATTTTGATTTCATAGCGAAACCTCCTTGTCAAATTCAAGTTTATCGAGTAGATAACTACCCCAAATAATTATACCATAAAAACGGCAAAAAGTAAATAGGACGGCGGGGTTCTTTGCAAATTGAACCGCCTTGCTCGTAGGGGAGCATTCCATATGCTCCCGCGTTCTCCCAAAAGAAGACGGGCGGATATAGAATCCGCCCCTACAAAACAACAAAAAAGCCCTGCCGAAGCAGAGCTTTTTGTATATAAGATAATAACTTATCTCTTGGAGAACTGAGGAGCGCGACGAGCGGCCTTGAGACCGTACTTCTTTCTCTCCTTCATACGAGGGTCGCGGGTCATGAAGCCGGCGGCCTTCAGAGCAGGACGGAAGTTAGCGTCAGCAACAACCAGAGCACGGGCAACACCGTGACGGATTGCACCTGCCTGACCGGAGATACCGCCGCCGGTAACGTTGGCAACGATGTCGAACTTGCCGGTAGTGCCGGTAACACCGAAGGGCTGGTTAACGATGAGCTTCAAAGTCTCCAGACCGAAGTAATCGTCGATGGAACGGCCGTTGATGGTGATCTCACCGGAGCCGGGGTACAGACGAACGCGAGCGATAGACTTCTTTCTGCGGCCGGTGCCGTAGAAGTAGGGCTTTGCACTTGTATACATGGGTTATGTCCTTCCTTTCCTAAAATTAGATCTCGTAAGCTTCGGGCTTCTGAGCCTCGTGCTTATGAGCGGCACCTGCGTAAACCTTCAGGCGGGTGAATGCCTTGCGGCCGATGACGGTGTCGGGGATCATACCCTTAACTGCGAGCTCCATAGCGCGCTCGGGCTTGGTTGCCATCAAGGTCTTGTACTGAACAGCCTTCATACCGCCAATGTAGCCGGAATGATGGTAGTGGTACTTCTGCTCCAGCTTGTTGCCGGTAAGCACTGCCTGAGCAGCGTTAACGATGATAACGAAGTGACCGCAATCAACGTGGGGGGTAAAAGTGGGGTCGGTCTTGCCGCGAAGCAGATCAGCTGCAGCAACGGCAGTCTTACCGAGGGGCTTGTTGGCGGCGTCGATCACGTACCACTTACGCACCACGGTTTCATTTTTCTGCATAAATGTGGACATTTTTTATTCCTCCGAAAATTAGCATTCTTTTCATGCTCGCCTATTATATCATACTCGTTTTGCTTTGTCAATACCTTTTTGAAAAAATTTTTGATTTTTTTAATTTAGGTTTGAAGATGCTCTCATTTTCTCTTATTTTCTCGTGTTTTTAACTGTGTTTCTCATTCGCCATTTCACATTTTTCACAACAAAAAGGGAACATATCCCCCTTTCTATGTGCATAAGATATACAAATTCCACAAAAGAAAGGACACCCTCATGAACCATCAAAATACGGAATCTGGCGTTTTCGAATCATATTATCTCCCCGAAGGCCAACTTTTGCACCATCCGAGAAATCGCGACCTGATATCCACCCTGCAAGGCTTGGAGCGTGCCATGAACATGGGTATCATTTTGGAAGGGGTAGCCGTGCTTTGCGATCAGCATATGAATCTGCACGTAGATCTCCCTTCTTTACCCGAAGTTGTGGCTATGATTCCCCCCGAGGAGGCCGTATACAGCGCAGAGCGGGCCCCCGTCAAGGACATCGCTATTCTGACCCGCGTAGGGAAGGCGGTCTGCTTTAAGGTAATCGGAATGGCGCGGCATGAGGGACGGGTTGAAGTCACTCTGTCGCGTCGGCTCGCTCAAGCTGACTGTATTGCGCATTACCTCAGCACACTCATACCCGGGGACATTGTTTCTGCCAAAATCACCCACATGGAAAGTTTCGGGGCTTTTGCGGATATCGGATGTGGCGTATCCTCTCTGCTATCAGTAGACAGCATCTCAGTCTCCCGCATAGCACATCCCAGAGCAAGGCTCTGCAACGGCCAGCTCATCAAGGCGGTGATCAAGCGGATCGACCGCTTGCCCGAAGGATTGCCGGGACGAATTTTCCTGTCCACAAGAGAGCTTTTGGGAACTTGGGAGGAAAACGCCGCCAAGTTTTCTGCGGGGCAGACCGTAGCAGGCGTAATCAGAAGTGTAGAGGAATACGGCGTTTTCGTAGAGTTGACACCCAATTTAGCCGGGCTGGCCGAGCTCAAGGAGGATAGCGGGAATTCTCTCAAAGCTGCCATTCGAGAACAGATCGGACATCGAGCTACGGTATATATCAAGAGCATTTTGCCGGAACGCATGAAGATCAAGCTGGTTCTCATTGATACCTACCCTTCGGACACAGCGCTTCCCGTACCGCTGTCATTTCATTTGCCGGAGGACGGGCGGATGCACATGGACAAATGGAGATACTCTCCCGTGGGTGCCGCGAGGCTCATTGAGAGCCGATTTTCAGCATCGCCCGAAAATTCGTCAATTCGTCAAATTTAACATAGTTTATCCAAATTCATCCAAACACCCTTGCTTTTTATATGGGTTTCTGCTATAATGTACGTAATGTGTGTCTGTTTCAAATTTCCCGTCACACAAAGAAAGGAAACCGATATGAAAAAGAGCGCCCTTATTGCGGTTGTTTCCCTTCTCTGCCTTCTCATGATCAGTACGGTTGTCTTTACCGCCCTGTCCTTGACCGTTCCTTCGGTCTTCGCAGGTCATAAACAGCCTACCTACGAGCAGTTGGCAGACGAAGAGACGCCCACCTTCAACACGACAACCCCCGTGTTTATCTACGACTTTACAACCGACGAGCTCGAAGGCACTTTTGCCAACGGTCACGACATGACCCACACCCGAGAGGACGGCAAGTATTACACCTTCAATATTTCAGGCTCGGATCCCTACGTTTGGATCAAATGCCCCGACATGAAGCCTGTAGATGCCAAATACGTGGCAATTATGCACCGTGGTAACGTGTCCAATAAGAACATTGAGTTCTACTATACTCGTTCAGACAACGGCGCCATGGGTTCTACCGGCACCACCTTCAAGTTCCCTTGGACCTCTAACGGCGACTGGGCCGAGGTCATCGCTCCCTGCTCCGGCTGGGCTGACGCAGGTCAGGATATCACCTTCGATATCTTCCGCCTCGATCCGCTGGACGGTGCGGGCATATCGGGTATGTCTATTGATATTCAGTACATCGCATTCTTCGGCTCCGAGGCTGATGCTCAGGGCTTCGACTATAAGCAGTACATGGCCAAGCTGGCTTGGGAAGAGGAACAGGCTAAGAAGGAGGAGGGAGAGAACGCCGAGGTCAACTGGCCCAATCCCGAATTCAAGGAGCTGGACACCTCTGACTTAGATCTTAGCGAGGGTACGCTCAAGTACGCTTACTCCGAAGACGGCAAAACCGTAACCATTTCTTATGAAGTCAACGGCGAGACCCGTTCCTATACCGTTGAAAACAACAAGAACCTGACCTCCGGCGGCTTTGTTGCCACCGACGATCTGAACCGTAATCTCTTCACCTCCGAAGAAGTGGGTTTGTACGGCTCCAAAGGCGAGCGCTATGTAGGTCTGTTCTACTTCCTGTGGCAAGGCGAACACGGCGATAGCGGCGCCTTCGACCTTCAAAAAATCATTGACGAGCTTGGTACAGAAGCTGCCGGAAACGTCAAGTGTGGCAAGTATGGTCCCGTAGGCGCTATGCACTGGTTCGCCGAGCCTCTGTACGGTTATTACTACGCCAAGGACGCATGGGTACATAGAAAGCACGCCGAGCTGCTCTGCAACGCAGGCATCGACTTCCTGTATTTCGACGTAACCAATGCCGTCACCTACAAGCATAACGCCATCCAACTCATGGAAATTCTCCACCAGCTCAACGAGGAAGGCTATGATGCGCCTCAGGTGGTCTTCTACACCAATAGCAATGCTGAGGCCACCGTGCGTGACATCTACAACAACATCTACGCCAAGAACCTCTATCCCGATACTTGGTTCCGTATTGATGACAAGCCCGTCATCGTCGCTCCCGAAAGCGCCAACATCAACAACTTCTTCTACATCAAGGCCAATCAGTGGCCCAATGAAGATGCGAAAACCAACGGCTGGCCTTGGATGGACTTCACCTGGCCCCAAAGAGTTTTCTATGACAAGAACGGCGAGCAGGGTGCCATCAGCGTATCCATCGCACAGCACAGCGGTACCGTTTGCTTCTCTCACTCCTCTTTGTATAATAATTACACCAACCGCGGCCGTTCCTTCTACAACCCCGACAACATAGGCTCCAACCGTACGGGTATGTTCAACCGTCTCCTTAAGTCTTCTTACGAAGCATGGCAAGCCGATGAATCTCTGACCGATCAGGGCCTTAACTTCCAAGCTCAATGGGATAACGCCATCACATCAGACGCTCAGTTCGTGCTGGTCACGGGTTGGAACGAGTGGGTGGCTCAGAGACAGCCTACAGACAGCGACAAAAACAATCCCGGCTGGATCTACTTCGTTGACACCGCTTCCATGGAGTTCTCCCGTGATGCGGAAATGATGCGCGGTGGTTACTTTGATAACTACTATATGCAACTGATCGCCAACGTGCAAAAGCTGCACGGTACGGCCCCCGTGGTGGTACAGGATGCCCGCAAGGCCATCAATGTCACCGGCGAGTTTGACCAGTGGGATGCCATCACCGTGGTATACAACGATCCCACGGGTGATACCGTAGATCGTAATGCCACCGGCTTTGGCCGAGTCAAGTACACCAACGAAACCGGCCGCAATGATATCGTTGCCTCTAAGATCGTTACCGATTCCAAGAACATCCACTTCTATGTGGAAACCCTGCAGGATATCACCATGTTCGATACCAATTCCTCTTGGATGCAGCTTTACGTTGACGCAGACAGCTCCGCTGAGACCGGTTGGTACGGATACGATTTCATTATCAACTACCAAGCGAAGGATCATTTCACCACTACCGTGGCCAAGTACAACGGCAAGAACGGCGCCTATGGCTTTGAGTCGGTGGGTGAGGTTTCCTACCGCGCCAAAGACAACCAAATGATGATCACCGTTCCCATGGAGCTTTTGGGTATTGAGAGTTACAAGGAACTGTGCTTCCAGTTCAAGTGGGCCGACAGCAAGACCACCTATGACGAGATGGAAGACTTCTACATCGACGGTGACGTAGCACCTCTGGGACGTCTCAACTACGTCTACCAAAACTACATTCCCGGCGTATCTCAGATCACCTATCCCTCCGATGAAACCGAAACACCCGCGACCAATGCACCCACCGAGCCCGCCATCGAGGTTCCCACCGAACCCTCGACCGAGGCGCCCACCGTGCCCTCGACCGATGCTCCCGCACACACCGAAGCACCCAATAACGACGGTTGCGGTTCTATGGTTTCCGTATCCGCGCTGGCTCTGCTCGGCTGCATGATGCTTGGAGCCATGGCCGCGCGCAAAAAGGAAGATTGATATTTTTTCCGACATGACAAAATTCCCCGACGGCGTACCGTCGGGGAATTTTTATAAAAATAAATAGCAAGTTGAGTCTACAGTGCTTACTTCCTATCACTTTTTCTTCTCTTCCCTGCGCTCCTTGAGCTCCTTTCGAGTGGGGCGGTCGGAAGCGGGAAGCTGAGGGGTCATAAGCTTTGCCAGCAGCTTACTCTTGACACCCATGACATAGCCAACTGTGCAAACAAGCACCGAAGGGATTATCAACAGGAAGTACATCCACCAATAGGCGTGCAGATGGTCACCGTTGAATTCGATGAGGGTCATGAGTCCCAAATACATACCGTTGATAAAACGTCCGATAATCCCCGCAAATCCTCCACCGTTTCCGAGGAAGGAATTGATCATAAAGATGGTAGCCATCAAAAGGCCGGGGATATTAGCCACCAGCGATACCAGCGCGCCTGTGAGCGGATTGAATTTTCGGTTACCCGTTTCAATGGTGGGACGATCGCTGCTACCCATTTTCCACGCCACGCTGTACAACATGGTCAGATAGAAAATAACCGAGCCTACACCCGTGATCATCAACAAGGTATCATTTTGGGCGTGTACGGAAGCCATGGCCAATCCGAAGCCAAAAATAGACAGCACCAGCTGATCGACCAGCATTTTGACACTATCGTAAGAATATCGAGAGAAAAATTCTTTCATTTTATTCATAAAGTGTACCTCTTTCGTCTTATTCTGTTCATTATAGCAGATAATTGTTACTTATTTGTCAACAGAACAGAATATTTACAGTTTATCCACGATTTTTTTGAAAAAATTTTGTATAATTAGAGCATAAATCAACTAAAAGGATGTGCCATATGCGTTCAGAAATAGATATCAAAGAATTTTCTCCCATTGTGCGGGAGTTTGCAAGTTATAAAACAGCCATTCAAGGTTGTTCACAGCGAACCGTAGAAGAATATCTGTTAGATCTCCGAACCTTTTTCCGCTATCTTTTGGCCGAGGGTGACAGTGACATCCTGCATAATCCCGAGGTTTTTGAAAAGCTTCCCATCCATCAAATCGACTTGGAATATCTGCGAAGCATCACTACCCAACAAATCTACGATTTTCTTTTGTATACCGATGCCGAAAGAGAAAACCAAACTGCGGCCAAAGCACGAAAGCTCTCGGCCATCAAAGGGCTTTATAAGTTTCTCATTAACAAGCGTGGATTGCTGGAAGACAACCCTGCGGGAAACATCGACACACCCAAGAAGAAAAAGGCACTTCCCAAATTTCTCACTTTAGAGGAATCTATTACCCTACTTTCTGTTATTGCCGGAGATCAAGCCTCTCCCCATCGCGTGAGAGACTATGCCATCGTCACCCTCTTTCTCAACTGCGGAATGCGGTTATCCGAGCTCGTGGGCATCAGCTTGACAGATATGGATCCTGAGCTTCGTTCCCTTCGAGTACTGGGCAAGGGCAATAAGGAGCGCATCATATATCTCAACGACGCTTGCCGTGCCGCTTTGGCGGAGTATTTGAAAATCAGATTGTCTGAGCCCTACATGAAGAGCCGTGACAAAGCGCTGTTCTTCTCCCAGCGGATGCAGCGTATGAGCGTCAAAACCGTACAAGCCATGGTCTACAAATATTTGGAGCTGGCGGGTCTTGGTGCGAGAAAACTATCCGTACACAAGCTGAGACACACCGCCGCCACCCTCATGTATCAATCGGGAGAAGTGGACATCCGCGTGCTGAAGGATATATTGGGGCATGAGCAGCTCAACACCACCCAGATCTACACCCACGTCAGCGACCGCAGTATGGAGGATGCCATGAAACACAACCCCCTGGCCTCCGCGGCACTTCCCTCCTCCGCGCCTGCACATGGGACAGCGCCGGACGACGACGAATCGCCCAATACATAATTTCATACACAAACAACCGCTCTTGCCTTTGAATGCACGAGCGGTTGTTTCATATCTTACTGAATTTTTGACGCAATCTTCCCTTGGGCCACATCCCAAAGATCCGCCTCGGTCACTCCAATCAGCTCGGCTGCGCGTCGGAGCTTATCGTGAACACCCACAAAAGCTTTGGGCTCATGGGCATCTGAGCCAAAATGGAATTTGCATCCGCAAGACTTGGCCATAGACAGGATACGCAGATAGTGCTCCGAAAGGCCTTCCTCATTGAGAGGGGTATCCTTGCGGTAAAGGCAAGCGTGAATCTCTACGCTGATTTGCTTTTCGGCGGCCATGGAGAACAGCTCCTTGAGGCAGCTATCCGACATACCATCGATGATCTCTGCCTGATAAGGGCTGCAAATAGGATACAGTGGATGGCAGATCCCCATGGGAACGGGATAATCCAACGAACAAGCGGCCACAAAGCGCTCAATGGTTAAACGCCGCAGCACATCTGGGGAATTCAGGTCGTAGGATGTATACATATGAGGATAGTTAAGGATATGGCTGGAGGCAAATAGGATATAGTCAAACTGCAAGCTCTCTTCCGGGGAAATATAGGGTGTTCCTACCGACGGAAAATAGTCGATCTCGCAGCCGAACAAAAAACCGACCCGGGATTGGCTATCGTTGGCTTCTTTGATGGCTTGGCGGAGTGACAAAAGACGGCTCATACGAGTTTCGTTGGTATAGCCAAACTGATGGATCATTTCGGTGGGATATACATGATCCGAAATACCGATGAGTCGAATTCCCTCTTGTTCACAGTAAGGCAAATAAGAGGCAGGTTCCGTTGTGCGAGGCGCGCAGAGGGAGCGGTTGGTATGAATATGCAGATCGCTGAAAAAGGCAGGGTTGGACATGGTTAACTCCTTGGGGTTTGTTTCCTTACGATTATAACACAAAAGGATGGCTTTGTAAAGAGCTCACTTGACTTTCCCTCTTGTTTATGTTATCATATATTCAAAGGTAGGTGCATAGTCGTGAAAAAACGATCCAAAAAAGTCATAGGTCTTCTTTCCCCTCGAAAAGTTGCGATTTATATTGCCGTACTCGTGGTAATTCTGATTGGATGGTGGTTTTTACCCCTTCGTATATTTATCGGAGGTGCCCTGTTTGTGGCGATTGTTTCTTCGGTGGTGCTTTTTCGCAATATCATGTCGCCTGAGGGCTTCAAATCCGATCTGCTCCTGTATATCACGATAATCGCGTTGATCGCTTCCTTGATCGCCCTCATTGAAAAAGGTTTCGTATATACCTTCATTGACGAGCCTTTTCTTCCGTTTTGGGAGATCTCCTTGATTGTTGGATTCCTTATCAGCAGTTTCCTCATCGTCAAATGGGGACGGGGCGGAAAATTGTGGGCCAAGATCATCGGCATCCCTCTTTTGGCATTAGTGATTGCCTTGGTGGCGATCATGCTTATGAGCCACCTGAATTTCGTATTGGATTTTCATAAAACCGTGGAATGTGCGGCGCGGATTGAAGAAAAGGAAGCACACCGCCATACGAAATCTCCCGATACATATAGTTTCAGCGTGACCATAAATGGTGAGACTTTTGATCTGGAAGTGGATTATCTTGAATATGAAAAGTACGAAAACGGGGACATATACACCTTTGAGAAGCATCAAGGGGCATTTGGGAAAGCCTTCTACGTTTCGGATTAAAGGTACAACCAAATATATGAGCGCCGGGAGTGGCAGTCATTGATCACTCTCGGCAGAATTTTCAGCCCTTCGATATCAACGATTGTTTGGAATCAATCGCCGCGAATCTCCGAATCGGAGAGTTTGTAAAAAATCGCTTTGTTGACTCCACCACGGGTTTCGTGTATAATGTGGGCACAAGCTCCGGAACTTGAATTTATTTCGAAAGGCAAATCTTATGTACGAATGTAAAATTGCAGAAAAATTAGTGGAGCTCCGCACGATAAAGGGAGCAACACAGGAGGACGTCGCACAAAGCTTGTCGGTCTCCAACAAAACCATCTCCAAGTGGGAGAACGGTGCATCCATGCCCGATCTCCCCATGCTCGTGGAGCTTTCAAAATACTATGGCGTTACCACCGACGCGCTTCTTGGTCTTTCCGAGGATAAAAAGCAAAGTACCAAAGAAGAAGTTCGTGCGATCTTGGAAGATCTTGGCCGTAAAGAATCGTTGCTCAAAGCCTTTGAGATGGTGAAGTCGATCATCCCTGCAGTGTATGAATCGGGAAAACTGACCGAACAGGAGAATAGCGCTCATGATCATGAGGATATCTTTCCTTCGGAAATCCCCTGTTGCTATCGTTCCCAAATTCGAGTTCGTAACTTTTTCGAGTTTGTTGCAAGCTCTGAAAACGTCAACGTAGCAGTTATGATGTTGCAAAACAAAGCCAAGTTTGCATGGTTGAAGGATCCCTCCAATCAAAAGGAAATTGTAAAGCTTTTTAAATTTTTGTCCTGTGAGGACGTGCTTTCCGTACTTTATTTCATCCACTCCACCGCCTGCTCCGAAAGCTTTACAGCGGATTATATCACAAGAAATACCGGTGTATCTGAAGAACGTGTGTTTGAGATTCTCGATGAATTCTGCTCCGTAGGTGCGTGTCATTGGGTTACGGCACAGCTTGCGGAGGGCGAGGTAAAGGTATACGAATGTCGAGGTGACGGAATCATACTGTCTCTGCTCTCCCTTGCATTTGAAAGAATGTGCGGCAAACCGTCCTACGAATACAACTTCAACGGAAACAGCAAGATGATTGGAGGTAACTAAGGTGAGTTTATCGGGTAATATTAAAAGAATACGCATGAAAAGAAATCTGACACAAGAGCAACTTGCCGCAAAGCTGGGTGTGTCATCGCAGGCGGTTTCCAAATGGGAAACCAGCGAAACCTATCCTGATGGCGCACTGCTCCTGCCTCTTGCCAAGGAGCTTGACGTTTCCCTTGACACGCTTTTTGATAACGACGCAGTCTCCATGGCAGATATTTCCGAAAGAATTATTTCTTTGATCCACGATACCGACGCAACCGAACGATTTCACGTGGCTCGAGATATTGGTTGGCAAATCGAGCGAGGCTTGTTCAACTGCCATCTGAAGATAGACACGGCCTATGATCCTCACGAGATCAAGAATCTGAAAAACGCCTCTTATATTCTTGACGATACCGGATTTACCATGATCTCCAATGGGAAAGAACCGTTTTTTGCGGTGTTTCCGCAACCCGAGGAGGGGTATGGACATTTTATGCAGGACAAAGAAGACCTGCGGGAGATCTTTGCGGCGCTATCCCACCCGGCAACTGTGAATGCTTTGGATTATCTTTATCGCAAAACAGAAGAATATGTTTTTGAAAGCGCGGTGCTCGCAAGGGATTGCGGAATTCCTCAGGAGCAAATCGACAGCGTACTGGGAGATTTGCAGACATTAAAGATGATACGGAAGCGGGAGATCGTCATCAACGGAGAAGCCCGCATTTTATACCATTCCCGTCCAAATCATAAGTTGATCGCTCTATTTTTGATGGCAAGGGAGATTGGCTACCGAGGTGCCTACTCCCTCCAATCTCACCAGACATACGCCTTTTTTCAAAGAATAAACATACCGCCGAGAGTGCCATTTTGGTTGCTCTCGGCAGCTTTTTGTACAGGTCATTTCCCCTCCCCGCCGTATTGACAGGACTGTATGTTTGTGATATAATGGGAAAAATCACTCAAGTTCTACCAAAGGAAAAGGATATTATAACATGAGTAAAAATTTCGAAGATCTGCAAAGGCTTTATGAACAATCTCAAAGTCGGGTTTTGGAGTCGGAGCAGGTGCTTGCCGAAGATGAGGAAGCCATGCTGCGACAAACACTGGAGGACATCGAGGGCGAGATCGACAGATGCGAGAAGCTCCGCGCCAAGCTCGGCCGCGTGCTTGACTATAACAAGCTGAAGAAACAAGGCTTTTCAGCGGCGCAGGTGCGTGATTTTGCTGAGGAAGACAGCGAATATATCACAAAGGTGGACAGCTACTACGCACGAAACCTTCAGCGCAGAAAATATATGTTCGGCTACCCCGCCAACATGGAGGATTATTCTTACACCACCAGCTATTTGCGCCATCTTGAAAGTAAGATGTATCTGATGAACAACTGCGGTGACCCTTACCAAAAAGGAAATTACGGCATGGACAGCAAGTCCACCGAAAAAAAGATCATCTCCCTTGTAGCGGATAATTTCGGCATTTCCCCGGGCGAATATTGGGGATATATCACCTCCGGCGGTACCGAGAGCAATTTTTGGGGCATCCGCGAGGGCTTTAACAGGTTCCCCAATGGAAAGCTGTATTTTTCCAAGGATACCCACTATAGTGTTGAAAAATACGTATTTGACGGAGAAAACCGCGAGAGATATCCTTACGAAATCATTGACGTGGATGCGTATGGTCGGATGTCCCCCGAGCGGCTGTTTGAGGCGGTAGAAAATGATCGTAAAAACGGTGTGGAGGGTGTCATTTTAGTGCTCACTTGGGGTACCACCTGCCGAGGTGCGGTCGACGAGGTGCAAAAAATCACTCAAGGGCTTCGTGCGAGAGGCATCGAATATTACTGTCATTTGGATGCGGCACATTTCGGCGGCATTTCTCAAAATCAGGAGGATGCACCCAAAGTAGACAACTTGGCGACCCTCGGCGTGGATTCCTTGGCAATCAGTATGCACAAATTCATGGGTACGGCCAGAGTCAACGGTGTGCTTCTGGCGTTAACCCGCCGTGACCGTCCCGTCATCGACTACATAGGCCAGGAGGATTCCACCCTCTTGGGATCCCGAGACTATCTCCCTTTCTCCACGTATCAAAGAGCACGAGAGATGCTTTTGCGCCGCGGCAACCACCACTATATTTCCAACGTCTGCTATTTTGAGAACGGCATGAAGCTGGCAGGGCTTTCTTATGAAAGATTTGAAAACTCCAACACATTTGTGATACACAAACCCTGTGATAAGATTTGTAAAAAATATCAGCTGGCTACATTCCTCGACAGCGACGGAATGGAAAAAGCGCATATCATCATCTTCCCTTTCCACGAAAAAGAGATCATGGACGAGCTGATCGGAGATCTTTTGGGGCTGACCGCCAATCATTTGATTTAAAAATAGCAAAACCCTCTGAGCCACACTCAGAGGGTTTTGCTATATATGGAAGCAGGAAGATTATCAAGCAGTTTGGACACCGTAAACGTAGCGGCTCTTATCATCTGCCTCGGCTTTCCGAACTTCGACCGTATAGTGAAGGACGGCATCTGCAAAAGGTTCATTTCCGTTAGTTATAGCAATGGTAGTTCTGTCATACGCAGCTTGGCGCAGCCGTAGGGATACAGCTCCACGGTTTCAGCCTCGGACAGAGGGATCAGACTCTGCGGTACCTTGGCGCAGACCGACGTGTATCCGTCCTCCAGACCCCAAGGGATCCTTTTAACCTCCGCCTTCAGGACGACGGGCGGATGCTCGGAGCTGAAGGGAATATCGGATACGTCTCGCTTTTCAAGCTTGAAGAAGGGGGAGGAATAGGCGTAATTCCACGGAGAGGTGGGCGAATATTCGTAATCACAGTAGGGGAATTTCCGCTCTACGCCGTTGCGCTCAAACTCCAGCATCTTCTTTTCATAGGAGATGGGCAAGGAGAACACGAGCGGGCCGCACTGCACGCACTTCAGATCATGAGGACGATCCACCAGCATCGAGTGGGTGTCAAAAGCAACATCAATGTGGGTGTTCTGACCGACGGGGATCTCAAAGCTCAGCTCCTCTCGATAGGACACGGCTTGTCCGTTGACGCGGAGATTCTTGGCAAAGGAGGGAACTCTGATCTTCAGGCAAACAGGCTTGTCCGACGCCACGTCATAGGCGAAGGTGTTGTCAAAGGGGTAATTGGTTTGGAGGGATACGGTCAGGCCGTCGGCCTTGAGGGTGGAGGGGACGGGGATGGCCGAGATCACCGTGTCGCTGCTGTGCATGAACGCAGACAGGGCGAATTTGGGCCAGGCCTGGTTGAAGTTGGCCGTACAACAGCCGTAATTGGGCTCCAGACCGAACAGGTGCGCCTCGCCGCCGTTGGTACGGAAGACGGGCTTGCCTGGGAAACGCTCGCAGGCGATCTGGTTGCTCATCTGTAGGTACTGATGAGTCCACATATCGTCGCTGATGGTGGCGGGAAGGGCGTTGAAGGCCAAAAGCTCCAGCCGCTCGGCCCATTTGGGGTCACCCGTGTAGGCATACAGATGCTCGTAGGCGTACATCTGCTCTGCTACGGCGCAAAGCTCGGTGCCTTGAATGGGACTGAGCCCCGACAGACATTCGTCGCCCGTAAAGAGACCCACAGGGGTGCCGTTGTAGGCTTTCAGCACGGTCGTCAGCTTTTCGGCAATGTCGGTGTAGTCATCACCCAAAACGTCACAGCTGATCGCCTCGTATTTCAACATCATGCCCAGATTGACGATGTGGGTATCGAAGGTCCAGCGGTTGAGGGGCGTTTTCCACAGCTCTGTCATGGCGGCGTAGTCTGCGCCCTGCGCCTTGATGATCTTAGCAAGGTCTGCTACCCAGTCCTCGCGCCAACGCTCCCAAATGAAATTGATGGCGATGAAGCTCTCAAACCAGCGGTATTTACCCCAGCCGAAGAGGGAGATGGTCTTGCTTTCCAGTAGCTCGTAGTAGTTTTTCAGCACCCGATAAAGCACCTTGGGGATACGCTCGTCTCCCGAGCATTCGTAGTAGACCACCAGCACCTTGGAGATGAGCTGTACTGCCCAGGTGTCGTACCCGGGGATCTTCTCCTCGTCGCAGGGACAGATCCAGCCGCTGGGCTTTTGCTGAGCGAGGATGGCATCCACACATGTTTGGGCACGGGCGATCATGTCCTTGTTATCCAGCAGATAGGCGAGGGGAATGAAGCCGTCCAGCCAGTAGGGGACTCGCTCCCAGCCCTCGGCAGTCCCGCCGATCCACGCGCTGTCCCTTACGTCTCTCCAGACCTTATCCAGATTCCCGCTCAGCCCCTCGGCCTGAATTTCCAGCTGACGCCGTAACCAGCCCTGTGGGCGAAGCTCCTTGGCGGTATAGAAATTCCACGTACGCATGATATACCTCCTCATATTTTGATATATGTATTATATCACATCAAAAACCAAATGTTTATTGTTAGATGCGCATGGAATATTGACAAAAGCACATATTTCGGCTATAATGGAAGTGTACGATTATTCGAAAAGGAGTTCCCTATGTACGGTATTGATCTGAATAGTCCCATACTCTATGAATTTGCCTCCTTCCGTTTCTTTGAAAAAAAGGAGCACCACATAGAGCGTTTTTGTTCTGTTAACGTTTTGCTTATGGTCTATCAGGGGATACTGCGGTTCTCCGAAAACGGTGAGCAGGTCGAGGTGTGCGCGGGTGAGTACTACATACAAAGAAAGAACTGTTATCAAGCGGGTGAGTTAGCCAGCGACGCGCCCCATTACTTGTTCGTGCATTTTGACGGGGAATGGAGCGATCAGACCGGTGCGTTACCTTACAGAGGAAACTTTGACTATTCCGCGCTATCCGAGCTAATGCTACAAATCAATACGGCATCACACCAAAAATATATGTATGTGGAACAGCAGTATTTGTTTCATAAGCTATTACTGTCCTTGCGTCAGAAAGCGCCGTCCAATACATTGGCTGATAAATTATCCAATTTTGTGGAAGAGAATATCGCGGAAATCACGTCTCTGTCAGATCTGTGCGAGGCGTTTCATTACAGCAAGAATTACGTAGAACGACTGTTTCAGCGGGAATTCGGTGTATCTCCGATCCAATATATCAACGACATGAAAATCAAGAAGGCTATGTATCTGCTGGAAACGACCTCAAAGCCCATAACTGCGATTTCGGAGGAATGCGGTTATTTTGACTACCCATATTTTTATAAACGCTTCGTTCAAAAAGCGGGCGTTTCTCCCTCGGAATGGCGTAAGATCATTCAAAAAAATCCGACAAATAGAGATTGGTAGTTAAAAAGATGGCTAAGAATTCTGATAGGCAGAAAAAAACAACCTAAACCGAATAATTCGATTTAGGTTGCTTATGGTGACCCGTACGGGAATCTGAACCCCTGCGTTCTCCTAAGAAAATAGTATTCAAAATCAATCCTGCGCACGCGAGCAAAGCCTTGCGGCTTTGCGGGGCA
>SVTB01000040.1 GCA_015064015.1 Oscillospiraceae bacterium
GGGGGAGCATTTCGGGACCTGCACATACGCCGATCTTCATATGAGGTTCTCCTTTATGCCTGAAAATCTTTTACATACCGAATGGCATCCTCGATCCAGCCCGCGCAGGTGGGATTGTAATGGGTGTCAAGACCTACCCAGGTCTCCTTGTTGGCTAAAGACAGACCGTGCACGCCATCGGGGTAGACGTGATACTCAAAGGGCACGCCCGCCTCGGCCAAAGCCGAAGCGTAGAGCAGAGTGTTCTGGATGGGCACCGCACCGTCGTTAAAAGTGTGCCAGATGAAAGCGGGCGAGGTGGTCTTGTCCACGTGAAGCTCCACCGAGAAATGATACGCCCCGTCGGTCTCCTCGCTGGGATAACCGCAGAGGGTGTCAATGGAGCCGCGATGGGCAAAGGGGTTGGCGGTGATGACGGGGTAGCACAGCACCGTGGCGGTGGGACGGTTGATGCCCTCGGGGGCCTCCCCACGGTCAATGCCCAAAGCCTCACGAACAACAGAATGATTCCACAAGGTACCGCACATGGCGGCGCAGTGACCGCCCGCGGAGAAGCCCGTGATGAACACGTAGGCAGGGTCGATGTGATATTCCTCGGCGTGCTCGCGGATATGCTTGACCATCAGCGCGGCTTCGATCAGCGGCGCGTTGTTGAGTGCCTTTTCCTGCACCGAATAGCGCAGGATGAACACGTTCAGACCTGCGGCGAAATACTGAAGTGCCACAGGCTCGGCCTCGCGGTCGGAGAGGAATTGATAACCGCCGCCCGGACAGACGATGATAGCGCGGCGGGGGGGCATATTCAGCTCGGGGACGTCGTCGTGGATGTATGTATTGACGATACAATCGGGATAGCGGGGATCAAGGGTGAAGGTGTTGTAGACCATGGCGGTTGTCCTTTCTGTGGAAAATTTTGAGATACGCGCCGAGTAAGCTCGGCAGACACAAGATACGAGATACGGCTGGATATATTATGTGAAATAAAAAACGCTATACTTATCTACAGTATAGCATAAGATGGTGGAATTTACAAGAGTTTTTGTGAAGATTGCTGTAGAGTTTTGCATAAATCCTTTTGAAAGGTTCTTGAAAGAGGGCACGGGAGAAAACTTCTTTCAAGAAGTTTTCTCCCGTTCATTCAATATCTTCCCCATGTATGCGCCGCTTGGTACATGGCGATGACGTTCTCCACGGGGCTGTTGTCCTGAATGGCGTGGGTGGGGGCAAAGTGATAGCCGCCCGCCTTCATCATGACGGCAAGGGTCTCGCGGCAGATATCCTCGGTTTCCTGCGCCGTGCCGTAGGCCAAGGGGCCTGCGGTGGAGATGCACCCACGGAAATTCAGCCGCCCGCCGAAGTGTTCCGCCAGATAGGCAGGACTCATGTTGACCGCCTCGGGTTGAAGGGTGTCCACCCCGCGGAGTCCCATCTCAATGAGATCCTCGTAGACCCAACTGCTGCTGCCGCAGGAGTGCATGATGGCGGGGAGACCGTAGGACGCGGCCAAGTCAATGAACTGCTTGTGGATAGGCTTGATCTGCTTACGATAAAGCTCCGGTGAGATCATGGGGGCGATCTGTGTGCCCAGATCCTCTCCCAGCCACATGAAGTCCAAATGCTCGTGGCATTTGTCTAAAAGACGCTCCATCATACGGAGCTGATAATCCGCGCGGCGGCGAATGAAATCCATGGCCGCCTCGTCATCCAGCATCAGATGGCACAGCACGTCCTCCATGCCCATGATGCGGCCGTTGGAGTTAATGATATCAGGCACACCGGGGTTGCCGATATATAGCCCGTACTCCCCGTTATAGCTCTTGGCGGCGGCTAAGGCGGCATCATAGTCGAAATCATCGGGATCGGGAATAGGGAAAGACTCAAAATCCTCGTCTTCGGCATCCTGCAGGGGAAAGTCGCAAAAATCCCAGTAGCCGCCTGTTTCATGTGCTACCCAACGCATGATGCAACCCTCCAGTTGATCCACCATGCGGTTTGCGGGAACAGCGTGCAGGGGCTTGCCCACGTAAGGCGCGCCGATGCTGCGGTAGTCCACACCCAAAACGCGGTACAGACCCTCCATATCGTCGGGACGCACCCCCAAGGCATGGCAGAGCTTTTGGTGGATGGCGGGATTGGCTTCGTACCCGATGGTCACGCGGTCGGTTTTTTCAAAGGCGAAGGTGCGGCGTACCCGCTCCTTGGCGGTCATGGTTTCGGGGGCTTTTTGGATGATCATGGCGGTGTCCTTTCGGGTGTTGATTTGTGGGGATTCAAATGCAGTATAGCATATTTGTAAAGGATTTTCAAGAGGAAATCATAATTTTCATGAAGATAAAAAAGAATCGGCCGGGAGCTTATCCCCAGAGGTCACGGAGTTACCCGTTACTCTAACCGATTTTAAATGTATTATGAAAATACGCCCCATTGTCGATCTTTTTGAAAGTTTTTGAGGGGTCAAGGGGAACTTTTTTCAAAAAGTTCCCCTTGTGTACTTCTTCGTACCCTCCGTACTCCTCACACCAGCTTCTTCGCCCACTTGCCTGATTTCAGCATCAGCGCGCCGATGACGCACTTGAGAAGGTTGAGGGAGGTGCAGATGATGAACAGAGGGATTAGAGTAAGGTCTGTAAATCTGGAAAGCAGGAAGGCGGTGGGAATGCTGATAGCCCAAACGAAGGCGCTGTCAAAGAGGAAGGTGATGAAGGTTTGACCGCCCGAGCGCAGGGTGAAATAACAGTTGTGAGCAAAGGAATCAAAGGGCATCATACAGGCACATACCGCAATGAGGGATGCCGCCAAAGCCTTGATGTCATCGGTGGCATTGTAGAGCATGGTAAACAGAGGAGAGCAGGCCACCATGATGCCCGCCACCACGGTGCAGGTGACCATGGAAAAGGCGATGATCTTGCGGTCGGTGTCCTTGGCTTCCTCAATGTTGCCCGCGCCCAACTGGTTGCCCACAAGGATGGCCAGGGACGTACCCAGGGATATAAAGACAATATTGAAAAGGTTGGTAACCGTGGTGCTCATGTTGATGGCGTTGACCGCCGCCATGCCACGGGTGGAATAGCATTGGTTGAGGATTGCCATGCCCGACGACCACAGAAATTCGTTGCCCAAAAGGGGTAGGCACTTGACAATGATACGGCGGCACAGCTCTGCGGGGATCTTGAGGGATCGGTAAGCGCCCTTGATGAAGGGTATTTTGGCTGCATGGGTATGGGACCAAATCATAACGATGAGAAGCTCTATCACGCGGGCCATGACCGTACCCAAGGCCGCGCCGATGACGCCTAAAGCGGGCAGACCCAGCTTGCCAAAGATCAGGACATAGTTGAACACCGCGTTGGCCAGCACCGCCGCAACGCTGGCGAGCATGGGAGGTACGGTGTGTCCTGTTTCACGCAAGGTGGAGGCGTAGACTTGGGCCAAGGTTGCGGGGATCAAAGAAATCAACGCTACCAACAGATATCTATAGCCGTAATCCAGTGCGAGGGCAACATTTCCCGTCTGTCCGTCGTCGGTGAGGAAGGAAGAGATCAGAGGCTTGCCTAAGGGAATGAGGACAGCAGCTGCGGTGACCAAAAGGATCAGTACGGTGTAAAGTTTGAAGCGGAAGGTGTGGCGGATACCCTCGTGATCGTTCTTTCCAAAGAACTGGGCTGTAAAAATACCTGATCCCGAAAGACCACCGAAAATGGCCAAATTGCAGACAAACATGAGTTGGTTGGCAATGCCCGTACCGGCAAACTCCTCAGGGGAGAGCTGGCCCACCATAATGTTGTCCAAAAGATTGACGAAGTTGGTGATGCCGTTTTGTATGATGATGGGGATCGTCAAGGCCAGCACCATTTTATAAAAGGCTTTGTCACCTATAAATTTCTTGATCTTCATGTATCGGATACCTCGCGTGGGGAAATCAGCGGAGTCAAAGCTCACAAACATTTATTATATCATATTTACGGAAAATGTCAAGACGGAAATTTGAAAGATAGGGGATTCCCGCCGACAAAAAAGGCCGTCGGGAAGATAGGGTGTCCTCCCGACGGCAAAGAATCAAAATAAGATGTAGGGTGAATCCAATTACATTAACGCGCGGTACAGGGTAGTCAGTACGTTTTTGTCAGAAACCGCGGCGGAGGAAATTACCACCAAACCGTCCTCAGAAATGGTGACGGTCTTTCCTGCGGCGACGATGACCTCGGCAGGCATCACATAGGTGATACCGTAGTGATCAATCGTATTAAGTCCTTCGCAGGAGACGCCGACAATCTTTTCCACAAAGTCCTTAGGAAGGTAGAACTGATCACCGCGGCCCAAAAGCACAGCTTTGGTGCTGGAAGCATCCAAGCGAACTTGCTTTCCACCCGCAAAAGCGTTGTAGGAGCCGGCTTTGAGAACGATCATATCCTCTTTCAGACATTCGGGGAGCTTGACTTCGGTTTGCACCGTGGTATAGCGGTAGTTGAAGCGGTCATTAGGCGCGGCATCGCCTTGATCCAAGAATTGCATCACATTGCCGTCTACCACGGAATTGTCAGCCCATTTGAAATCAAAGGTATCGCCAAGATTCATGACAGATTTGGCAACCTTGATCTGCAGGATCTTACCGCGAAGATCGTATTCGGCCTCGCCCACGGTCTCAAATTCCCACGTGTCGGTGCCAACAAATTTCTCGATGGACACCTTGCCGTCCTTTTGAGAACGGTTAATGATGAAGTCGTAGCCGTACCAGCCCGTTTCGCCGTTGCAATCGGCATCAATGTAGAGATTCATCCAGTTGGTTCCCTCGGGAGCTGTGATGTCCTCGGCACATTCGGCGTAGAAGTACAGATAATCGGGGTCGGAGGAGATTTTACAGGTTATGAAGTCGTTACGTCCGGAAGAATTGGTGTAGCGGAAGTCACCCACGTAGGAGAAGTGATCGCGATCCACGGTATCTCCCTGATAGTCGCGGTATTCGGGGCCTACGATATTCCACTGACCCTGATCGCCCTTAATATCAATCGCCCATTGTTCAAAAGCGGCCTCTTGGGCACGGGAGCCCTTGTACTTGCGGATGTTTTGAACCATTTGATAGTAGTAGTTATCGTTGTAGCCGCCCGTCATAGGCTCGATGTCACGGGAATACTCGGTGTTAAAGGCGTCCACGTAGTACCATTGATACTTGGGGTTCTTTTCATCCACCTTGTACTCGCCCGCGATGGTCTGACCCTGCGCGGCGTTTCCGGAGGAACCGCCCCAACGGCCTGCCCACCATTCATTCCAGCCGGTGATCATGACCAGAGGAGGATTGATTTCCATGGCGTAGTCGAAGTGCTCCTGGAAGGCCAGACCCAGACCCGAGGTGGTATTCATCAGGGCAAATCCGAAGTCCCAATCTCCCTCGTGAGCGGGGATGCCGTTGGCGTGGGTGTAGCTTCGGCCGCCGTTGGTTCCGTTACTGCCATTAGCCCAAAATCCGCTCATGACGATCATCTGCTCTACTTCGCCTGTGGGGGATAGACCGGGCTTCTGAGGATACATATCCGCCCATGCCCAACGGCCGCGGCCTCTGCGGGAGGTGTACCAGTCATCATTGGTGAATGCCCAGCTCTGGCGGGCGGTAAAGAAGTCCGTGATTTCGGTGGGGAGATTCTTTTTCAGAGAGTCGGGGTAGAAAATCAGAGGCTTGCCGTTCCAGTAGAACCACATATCGGCGTACTTGCCGGAGGAGTAGTAGTTATTCCACAGGAAGGACAGGGAAGAGGCTGCGTTGGCATCACTGTTACCGCAATGGAAACAGATCTGGGGGACCTGATAGCCTTCGGCGCGCATTTGGCTCCAAACGCGGAGCAGAGCTTCCAGATTGCGCTCATAAACGATACCGTTGGTAGCATCCACGAAAATGAAGTCCACCCCCGCCTCGGCTAACATATAGCCGTGCTTGCGGATGACCCATTCGTCATCGGAGTTGTAGTAGCCGAAATAGGGCTCAGCCCAGTAGTGGGCAAATCCCAAAGGACCTTGAGGGATGAGATCCCATACGGCGGAGGCACCGCCCTTCAAATATGCAGCGGTGTGGTCAAAGAGAGGATTTTCACCCTGCTCCGAAGCGTTGTGCCACATGAAATAGAAGATACCCACTTTCTTATCGGTGGCGGCGCCGGTGTCACTTCCCATGGGAGTCACACGCCCCACATCATCGGTGGCGACCCACGTATCGGCAAATACATCGCGGGAGGCGAGCATATCCACGGCATTGGTCGTGGTTACGGTGGTATCACCTGAGATTTTGAGATCGGAAATTTTTGTTTCGTTTTTCATGTGATGCGTCCAAATGCGGGAATAGCCGGTCTTGTTGACGGGCTCCTTCAGGGGCTCAACAATATCAGGCTTCGCGCTTCCTTCCAAATAAAATTCAAGTTTGGTATCGGTGATTTTGAGGGTGGCCAAAGGAGTTTTGACCCCATCCTTGTCGTAAAACATGGAAATAATATTGGCAACAGGATCGTCTTCCACGTAGACAAGCACGCCCTTGGAGAAATCCACGGGAGACTGTACCATGGTGCAGTTGGGCCAGGTGCCGGTGCGCATACCGATTTTGTTGTCTTTCATAAGAATCCAGACGCGGGGGCCCTCATGGTTAGGCGCCGAGCCGGTATTGGACAGGCGGAGGCCCAGATAGGCGGCATTGTAATTAGCATCCGGATCCGAGGCGGTCAATCGGAACTGGTACTTGGCGGTGATAGTTTCGTTGAAGGAAACGCCGATGTTGACCGAGGCCACCGTCCGCGAAAACAGGGAAATAGCGTTTCCATCGGAGCTACCTTCTCCGATGGTGAAGATGGTACCGGATTCCTTGGCGGAAATAAATTCATATTCCTCCGTGACCACCTTTTCGATGATCCCCGTATCCTGACGTTCAAAGGACAACTGAGTGGTGGAAGAGAAGGGGCCTGTTTGGGGAGTGGTGCGATCCACCTCAGGTTCAGGAGGCAGGGTCTCCGCTTCGGTTTCCGTGGGGGAGACAGTTAAATCTGTCGGTGTGTTGGTTGCGGGGAGAGTTTCTGCCGGGGGAGTGGTGGTGCAGCCGAAGCAACCCAACAGCAGAGCGCCGACCAGTAGGCACAAGATATACTTTTTGAAAATGGCTTTCATGATAGACCTCCTGAAAATAAAGCCTGTACGAATTTGACAGGTGTATGGTTAGATTATACTACAAAACACTTTTCGTGTCAACACTTTTGGATGAATTGACGATAAATTATTTGGCAGCACGATGATCAAATTTGAGTGTCGGATGATACACGTAAAAATCCCGCAGGACATTTCTGCGGGATTTAGGTGGGAAATTATTCTTCGTACATTTCGCTATAGAAAATGTTGTTCTTTTCGGTGGCTACAGGACGATAGGCAAATAAGAAAGGCGCGTCTCCGTAGCTGACCGGTTCTCGGGTAGGTTGATCCGACATAATTCGGGTGTCCGAACCGTGATCGTAGCGCAATGCCTGGGCCCTCTCCACCTCGGAGGCCAGCATGAACACGTGTTGTGGGCCACCGTCTGAGGCGGGACGGACGAAAACGATATCCCCTGCCTGCAGATCCTCTATGCGCGTGATCTTCTCAAACCCCATTTCTTCGCACCATGTATGAAGTGTGGACACGACCATGCCTTGCACCGAGGGTTGATCCGTAAAGCCGGCGCGGTACAGGATCCAGTCCACAAGGCGGTCACAGCTGGTGCGCTGGGGACGGTGGTTGATGGCGGGATTGGTGCAGGAATCACCGTATTTAAATTCTTGCTCTTTAGCGTAGGCGGTGACGTAATTGCCCTCGCGGAGCAGATTGCATTGGAGGAGGGAATAGGGGGTATATACGATTTCGCCCTTCTCGTTGACTACGCGATATCCAAATTGCTTAAGTTTGTCGCATCGCTTTTGAGCCTCTTCCAAAGAAGAGAACGCCTTGCCGTGGACGTTACCCTCGGGCAGATGGAGACGATCCTCATAAAGGCATACGTAGTAACCTTTATTTACCGTGGGAGGCACCTGAGCTTCTCCTCGGTCGGCCGCGATATAGGCCTCTGCCTCGGCTCGGTCGGCGCAGAAGGCAATCTTTTGCAGAAGGAAGACATCGTTTTTCTTGATAAAGTTGGAGTAGTCCAAGCGAAAGTTGTTGTTGAAGCGCGTGCTCCAATCCTTCGTGGTTTCGTCAGCTTCAAAAATAATATATTGCCATACCCGCTCACCGAAAAACTCAGAGTCGCCGCCGTAGACCTCGGTCAGAGAATACCCGGATGCGGCCACGGTGCGATCCTCGGTTGCATAAAACATTTCAAAGGTACCGCCCCATTCGGATTGTATCTTAAAGACAATGACCTTCTTTTCCTCAGGGGTAAAGGGAACGTAGGTTTTACCGTCGGCTGATACGGGATAACCCGCAGCCTCGTACATACTGCTGATGCGCCAGATTATCGAGGGATCTCGGGATTCACCGCGTCCGATAAACTGCACCCCTTCCTCACATTGTAAGGGATGAGAGGAGGTTCCTTTGACAAAGGATGCCTTGATCATGTCCTTGCTGAAGGCAGAAACATCAACACGGGTGGGATCTGCGATGAGGTAAGGGGATTCGGTAGAGGCCTCGGTTTCGGCTTCTGTCGACAAAGGACACTCTGTTTGAGGATCTAAGGGCGTGGATGTGTCGAAGGAATGGTTATTGGTGGAGGTGTTTATATTGTTGGTGTGACACGCGGCAAAGCATAGGAGCAGACCCAAAAGGCACATCGCGCAAAGCAGGATTCGTTTCATCATAAATCGGAGTATCCTTTCGTTAGTGAAATTTTAAATATTCATCAGCTCATTATAACACCGAACAGAAGACTTGTCAAGATTCTCCAAGCATCTTGGCTATTATGCCTGAAACATTTCGTCAATTTTAACAAAAGAACTTGAAAAAATATCGAAAATTGCACATCCTCGATAAGATTCTCTTGACAATGTCTATAAAAAGATGTATAATAATAACAACTCATAAAGTCTATCAAAATAGAAAATCTGCAGAATAAGGAGGCTTCTTATGAATCTTATCCCAAAGTTTTCTTTTAAATATAACGGCAAGCCCTTCGCCCTGGAAGATGCCAAGGTGACCTCTACCGAATACGGTCGCCTGTACGAGCTTTCCGATGGTCTTTGCATCGAATTGCACGTGCAAGAATATCCCGCATACCATGCAGTCAAATGGATGCTGTGGTTTGAAAACAAGAGTGAGTACGACAGCAAGCTTATCAGCGATATCCTGGATTGCGACGCCACCTGGTGCTTTGTCGATGGCTCAGGGAAAACCCCGCCCCTGTCACTGTTCAACACCGACGGATGCGCGGGCTACGAGGCCTACCTCCGCGCCGACAGCATCTCCGAGGAATGTAAGGTGCATGAGAGCAAGCTGCCTTTGGGTGCTTCTCGCGGCTTCCATCCTTTGGGCGGTCGCTCTTCCAGCGGTCAGATGCCTTTTTTTGAATTCTATACTCCCGGCCACGGCCTCATGGCCGCCATTGGATGGTCGGGTCAATGGCGCGCCTCCTTTGCCCATACGCAGGGCGATACGCTGGAGATAAAGACGGGTCTTGATTACACCGCCTTCAAGCTCCATCCCGGCGAGCGTATCCGTACTTCCTCCATTTTGCTGATGGAGTATGAAGGAAGCCGTGTGCAGGGAAGCAACCAATTCCGCCGTCTTATCAAAAACGAGCTGTGTCCCTTTACTCCCGATCAGTTTCCCTTTGCTTTGGAGGGCATGGGACTTACCACCCAACGGCATTTGTATCATTTGAACAAGTTCCGTCAACATGGTGTCAGAGCCAACTATTACTGGATCGACGCGGGTTGGTACGGCAAGGGAGGAACTCCCGGAGCGGGAGACTGGTACAAGCAGGTCGGCAACTGGCAGGTGCGCCCCGACGAGCATCCCGATGGCCTGCGGGACGTGATCGACTACGTCCACGAATCGGGCATGAAATTTTTGCTTTGGATTGAGCCCGAACGCGCTTACCCGGGGACGGATCTGGCGCTACAGCATCCCGAGTGGCTGTACCCCTTGGACGGCTTCTACTTGCTCCTTCGCCTGGATAAGGACGAGGTACGGGAGTATCTCTTTGATATGATCTGTGACTTCATTGACAAGCTGGACATCAAGTGCTATCGACAAGACTTTAATATGGAGCCGCTGCAATCTTGGCGTATCACCGACGAGATGGATCGCGGCGGTATGAACGAGATCAAGTATATCATGAATCTCTATCGTCTTTGGGACGATCTCCGCGCAAAATATCCAGATTTGGTCATTGACAACTGCGCATCGGGTGGCCGTCGCATTGATGTGGAAACCCTGCAAAGGGCTATTCCCATTTGGCGCACCGATGCGTACTGCGAGCCTGACCTCGACCCTGATGCCATCCAAACGCAGATGTTCGGCTACAATCGCTTGGTACCTTGCTCCGGCGGCGTGTGCAAGCGCATGGGTGACACCTACGCTACCCGTAGCTCCTACGCCCCCTGCTACGTAGGCAGCTGGTGGTGGACGGATCGCCCTGATCGCCCCGAGCCCACCGAGGAGAATTTCGCTTGGATGGCAAGAATGTGCGAGGAGTATCGCTCTCTGCGTCACTTCTTCTCCTGCGATTTCTACCCCTTGGAGAACGGAGGTTGGTCATACGCCCACGGGGGCTGGGCGGCCTACCGCTACGACAGGCCGGAAGAAGGTGACGGCATTGTCATGGCCTTCCGCCGTGCGGGATCGAATTGCGTGACCTCTTGCTATGTGATGGAGGGGCTGGATCCCAACGCTACCTATACCATTACGGATATAGATACCCAAGAAATATCGGAGATCTCGGGTAAGATTCTTACAGAAACCGGCCTGACCGTCGCGATCCCTCGCCAATATGAAAGTAAGATTTTTCTCTATCAAGTAAAACTTTGACCTCAAAATACTGCAAACGAAAGGAAACAACACTATGAAATGCTCTTTGATCAAAGCATTGTCCCTCTCACTTTCTTTGATTTTCGGCCTCCTTACCATGTCCGTTTTGCCGATATCTGCCGCTGAGCCCACTGATGCCAACGGTGATGAGGAGTATGAGGCGAAGAAGGCTACCTACCGCGAGAAGATTATGGCCGACGACGTTACTACCGATGATCTGCTCATTGGCTCTTGGGTATCCTTTTACTCCTTTGATACCGACAGCTACGAGTACCAGCTGGATCAAATGGCCGCTGCAGGCATCAACTTCAATATGTTCCCCCGTGATTTTGGTTCGGGTGCCATGTTTGATGCCGAGTACTGGAATAACGTGGAAGAGCAGTATGCCAAACGCAATATGGTGTATCAAATGAACGGCAGCATGGCCGAAAAGAATATCGCCATTGGCGTGGAGTACGCTGCGGGCAAGGAGCATTGTATTGGTTATCATGTGGTCGATGAGCCCACCGCCGACAAATTCCCCGAGATTGCCCGTTTGTTCGGCATCTATCGCGAAGCCGACCAGACCCGTTATCCCCTCGTCAATCTGTTCCCCAGCTACGCTCCGGAATGGGCCTTGGGCGGAACCTATCTTGAGCACGTCACCAACTATGTGCAAACGGTGGGTGCCGAGAACATTGATTATCTCTCTCACGACTATTATCCCTTCCGTGACGGCGGCGTGGTTCTGACCGACATTTTTGCCGACATGGAGGTTCTTCGCTCTGTCGCCTACGAGAACGGCAAGCTCAAGACCCACGCTTTCCCTCAATCTACCGCTTGGAACGGCACCCGTATGCCTAACATCGACGAGATGCGATGGAATGTCTATGGCTATCTGGCCTATGGCTTCAAGGCTCTGTCTTGGTTCAACCTTGTTTGCCCCGGCAGCTCCGATACCGAAGGCGAGGGCTTCCGCGATTCTTTGATCTATCGTGACGGTACCATCCGTGATCCCGAGCTGTTTGCCGCTTGGAGCGAGCTGAACTGGGAGGTGCGTGGTTTGTCTTCCATTCTCATGAATCTGGATGCCGCCCACGCCTACCACACCGATAAGAAAATCAGAGGTGTGGAATATCTGCCCGAGGACTTCTTCCTTCAGCCCGGGGGCGGAAGAAACGAGTTCATCATCAGCGTCATGGAGCCCAAGGAGGGTGATGAAAATTATATCATGATATTCAATAAGAACACGAAGCGGAAGGAAATAACAGGCAAGTTTGCCGTAAATCTTTCGAGTGACGTGAAGTGGTTGGAATATTTCGACCCCTTTATCGGTGAGTATATCCCCGTGAAGTTTTCGGACGGTATGCTAACAGATACCTTCAAGCCGGGTGAAGGTAAGCTCTATCGCTTGCGTTACGATGAATACCCTCAAGAGACCGAGATACCCACGGAGGCGCCTACAGAACCCGCTACCGAGGAGATCACCGTGGCTCCTACCGAGGTCCCCACCCAGCTTCCCACCGAAGCGCCTACCGAATCTCCTTCGGAGTTTACGACCGAAGCCCCTTCTTCCAAGGGCTGCGGCGGCGTGATATCCGGTATGGGTGTGATGATATCTGCCTTGATGGCTGCGTGGTGCCTTCGTAAAGGACGAAAAGAATTGGCAAGATAGAAAAATATAGAAAAAACCGCCCGAATCTCGGGCGGTTTTTAAATTTGTTCGGCCAAAGCGACGGGCGGGGGAGAGGGTAAAACGCCCTGACAGCCCCCTTTTAATTACTCTACTTGTGTTATGATCTCAAAACCGTCGTCGGTTTCTTTTATCTTGAATAGGCGGGGGCGTTCGTTGGGATTGACGTTGGTGCTATGGAGGATCAGGTACAGCTCGCCGTCGAAGCCGTTGAAGATCATGCCATGGCCGCCGTCATGGTCGTAGATGAACTTGTCTGCATGGCGCCAAGGGCCATGAATATTGCCGCTGTCGCTGATCGCCAGCGCCTGCACGTACCAATACTGGGGACCTGCGTGGAAGCCCGACCAAAGCATATAGAGCTTGCCGTTCTTTCCTTTGCGGAAGAAGGGACCATCGGTGACGTAATTACGGGAAGTAGGGTCCACCAATGAGTAGGACCATTCGGCATCTCCCGCGTGAAGGATGGTCTCGGGCTTGCCCACGGGAGTAGTCAGGTCGGGGGATAGGGGCATGATCTCAATGGTGCCGTCTCCAATCTGGGTCCATTCGTGGCAGAAGGCGGTCCACGGAGTGCCCGCCTCGTCCACATAGAAGGTGGCGTCCAGGCAGGCCCACCCCTCGGGGGTAATGGGGCCGTCGGTGAAGGGAAGGAAAGGACCCATAGGGCTGTCGCTCTTGAGAATTTGGGAGCAACGGAGGCGGGTCTCGCTACGGAAGCTGGCGAACATATAGTAAGCATCGCCATAGTGATATACCTCGGGAGCGAAAAAATCTCTGTCAGACCAAAAACCATGGGGACGGGTAAAGCACTCGTGTGGTTCGCTCCACTCTACAAGATCAGTAGAGGTATAGACGTCCAAACCCTGCCATGGAATAACCTTGGTGGTGGCACCGCGGCGAGTGCCGTAGAGGTAGTATACGCCATTCTCAGCGAAGATGAAGGGGTCGCGGAGATGGATGTCTTTTAATTTCATAACTGTACTTCCTTAAAATTCATGAAAATTCATGTAGTAAAAACAGGCTACCAAAACAGTATAGCAGAAAGCGGAGAAAAAGTCAAGTAAAAAATATAAACAGAAACGAAGAAGAGAAACATTAAAATATTATTGCATAAGGATAGATTTTTTTGAAAAAACTATTGACAAATAGGATGGTAGGGTGTATAATATGCAAAAATCATTCACAAAGGAGGAATCAGCCATGACTGCAAGTAAGTTTTATAATTACTTTTATTTCTTTACGCAGGGCTGCCCGTCTTTTGTGAGATCCGAATCGTAATCAGACCTTTCGGAAACAGCAATACGGACAGTCCGCATCTGCTATGCTTTAGGGGCATAATCAGCGTGCGGATTTTTTGTTCTTCATAGTACCGAACGTGATCGGAAGAAAGGAAAAATACCGTGATTCTCAATAAATTCTTTTATTATTTTTACCTTTTTATGAAGGGCTGCCCGCAGGTGTAATTCAAGATGTAGAAAAACTTCTTGAATCATACAATACGGACAGTCCGCATTCGTCGTGCTTTGGGCATACAGAAACGCGGACTTTTTATTATGAAATTTAAAAACAAAACAAAATACAGAAAACGAGGTGCCAAGTTATGCAAATGAATTTTCACAGAAAGCTTCCCATTCCCCAAGAGGTAAAGAAAGAATATCCATTGACAGAACGTATGGCAGAAGTCAAAGCTGCCCGTGACGAAGCCATCCGTGCCGTATTTGACGGTCGATCCGATAAATTTATTCTCGTCATCGGCCCTTGCTCCGCCGACCATCGCGAGCCTGTGCTCGAATATATATCCCGCCTCAGAAAGATCGAGGAGCAGGTTTCCGATAAGATCATCATTATCCCCCGCATCTATACCAACAAGCCCAGAACCACGGGGCAGGGCTATAAGGGAATGCTCCATCAGCCCGATCCCGAAGAAAAGCCTGATATGTATAAGGGCATCGTTGCCATCCGCGAGCTTCATTTAGCAGCGCTTCGCGACTGTGATTTTTCTTGCGCCGATGAGATGCTCTACCCCGATAACTACCGCTACCTCTCGGATCTCTTATCCTATGTTGCGATTGGCGCGCGTTCCGTAGAAAACCAGGAGCATAGACTCGTGGCTAGCGGCATTGGTGCTCCCGTCGGTATGAAGAATCCCACGGGCGGAGATCTCAGCGTGATGATGAACTCCATCGTGGCGGCACAATCCGGCCATACTTTTATTTACCGCGGTTGGGAAGTCACCAGCGAGGGTAACCCCTACGCTCACGCTATTCTGCGCGGCTATATTGATTTTGCCGGAAGAAGTGTGTCCAACTATCACTATGAGGATCTGCTCCGTGTGAAAGAGCTCTACGAGAAGTTCAACTTGAAAAATCCCTCCATCATCGTGGACACTAACCACAACAACTCCGGTAAGAAATACCTGGAGCAAGTGCGAATCGCTAAGGATATCGTGCACAGCCGAAATCAGAATGAGGATATCAAGCGTCTTGTGAAGGGGCTTATGATTGAAAGCTACCTTGAGGACGGCGCTTGCAAAGCGGAGGAGCATATTTTCGGAAAATCTATCACTGATCCCTGCCTTGGATGGGAGAAGACCGAAAGATTGATTTTAGATATTGCGGATAAGCTTTGAGTGAAGGAGACCCAAAGATGCCGAACAAATTGGAAGAAGCAAGAAAAATCATAGATGATGTGGACGTACAAATGGCGGAGCTTTTCGTTAAGCGTATGAGAGCTGCCGAAATGGTTTGCGAGCATAAGATGGCGCTCGGTCTGCCCATTCTCGACCGAAAAAGAGAGGACGAGGTAATCGAGCGGAATTCTGCACTTATTGGTGGCGAAGTGCTCAAAGGATATTATATCGACTATTTGAAGCACTTGATGTCCGTGTCCCGTGCCTATCAATATCGGATGCAAAGCGGGTTGAAAGTAGCGTACAGCGGGGTGGAAGGCGCGTTCGCACATATCGCCGCAGGCAAGATCTTCCCCGAAGGAAACCGTATTTCCTACAGCGATTTCAAGGCGGCATATGACTCTGTCGTCCGAGGCGAGAGCGATGTGGCGGTGCTTCCTATTGAAAACAGCTATGCGGGCGAGGTGGGACAAACCATTGACCTCATCTTCTCGGGCAGTTTGTTCATCAACGGCATCTATGAGCTGGAGATCCATCAAAATCTTCTTGGTGTTCCGGGCGCGACGTTGGAGGATGTCAAGAAGGTAACAAGCCATCCTCAAGCTCTCAGCCAATGTCACGATTATATCAAAATGCGTGGTTTGGAGACTGAGGAAGCCAATAATACCGCCCTTGCCGCCAAGACGGTTGCCGAAGCAAACAATAAATCCCTCGGTGCGATTGCAAGTGTTGAAACCGCAGAAATTTATGGACTTAAGGTGATCGAAGTCAACATCAACAAAAGCGGAGAAAATACCACCCGCTTTGCGGTTCTATCCAAAGTGAAAGCTACCTCGCCCTCGTTGACAAGTACGGTATTGATGTTTACCGTTAAGCACGAGGCCGGCTCGCTTGCCAATGCCATCGGTATTATCGGAAAGTACGGATACAATATGACGGCTCTCCGCAGCAGACCGATGAAAAAGCATTCTTGGCAATATTATTTCTACGTGGAGATCGA
>SVTB01000041.1 GCA_015064015.1 Oscillospiraceae bacterium
TCACCTATGAAAATGTCAAAACATTGTCCGCGCCTTCTTTTGCTGATACGGAAGATATTCCCAACTCCATGGCTCCCTATGTATCTCTCGCTGTTCAAAGAGGTTATGTGACAGGGAGGGACATAGATGGTAAGCTATGTTTCGCACCTCACGAATCCATATCGCGCGCCGAAGCGGCGGTGATTCTCAGCAATATCATTGGATATGCCAAGCAGACTACGGTAACTGCTTTTGCGGATGCCGATGAAATGCCTGCATGGTCTGTTAAAGCACTGACATCTCTCAAATCCTTTGGAATTCTTTTGCCTGAGGATGGCAACGCAGACGCCAGAGCTACCATGACTCGTGGAGATACCGCTATTTGGCTGAACAGAACGCTTCGCGTCATATCCGGAACATAATAGTCCAACACCCGCACTCTGATTCAGACGTGCGGGTGCTTTAAATTTTAGGATAATTTTATTAGTCGTACAGCAAGATAATTTCCCAATTTCCCTAAAATCCATTGACAAACCCTCTAAAATCATATATAATAAAGCCATCCTCTATGGAAGTCTTTCACAAAGACAGAAAGGATTGACATATGAAAAAGCACAAGAAAAGATATCTATCCGAAGGCCCTCTGATGGCCGTAGATGCCTTGGGTCGTCCTACTCCCGATACCACGACAGGAGCCCCATCGACCAGAGACAACCGCCTCGTTGGTATGTTTTATTTCCTGTGGCTCGGCGAGCATGGCCGCCATAAGCCCTATGATATCTCCAAACTCACCGCTGCTGATCCTAACCTGGGCTATAAGCCCGCATCGCCTCTTTGGGGTGGCCACGGTGTTTACCACCATTGGGGAGAGCCCTTCTACGGTTACTACTACTCCAATGACGAGTGGGTCGTCCGTAGGCATATGAAACTTCTCATGCAGGCTGATATCGACTTTTTGTTTTTTGATACCACTAATGCTGCCATCTACCGTGACAATGCTAAGCTGGTTATGCGTGTTCTTCAGGAGTACCATGACGAGGGTTGGAAGATTCCTCAGGTTATGTTTTACACCAACACCTCCTCGGGTCTGACAGTCTTGGATATCTATGACTCTATCTATAAACCTGGTTGGTGTAAGGACACTTGGTTCTGTCTCGATGGAAAGCCTGTGATCATCGCCGTTAAGGAAGAGTGTACACCCGAGTGCCGCGAGTTTTTCAATATCAAGATGTCTCAATGGCCCAACGAGCCCGATAAACTGGGCGGCTGGCCTTGGATGGACTTCACCCACCCTCAGCGCGTGTTTGCAAATTTGGATGGTGTGGATGAGGTCATCAATGTCTCTGTGGCTCAGCACAGCGGTAACATCCGCTTCGGCGATTCTGTTCTCTATGGCGAAACCTCTAATTGCGGCCGTGCCTATCACAACGGTCAGAACGACCCTGATCCCGATGCTTGGAAGAAAGGCTATAACTTTGCCGAGCAGTTTGATCGCGCCCTTGAAACTGACCCGCCCATTGTGCTGATCACAGGCTGGAACGAGTGGATCGCAGGCTATTGGGCAGGCATTCCCAGCCGTCCTGTCATGTTTGTGGATGCCGCCAACTATGAGTACAGCCGCGATTTGGAAATGATGCGTGGCGGCTACTTCGACAACTACTTCATGCAGCTCGTCGGCTACGTCCGCAGATACAAGGGTACCACTGAGACTCCCGTCTACGAGGCCGTAGACACCGTGGACGTGCCTTGGAGAGACGCCTTTGACGAAAGCCCTGCCGTTTACAAAGGCTTCTTGGACGGCGATTTTACCCGCCATGCCGAAGGTCAAGGCGGTGTCATCTACGCCAACTTCACACAGCGCAACGTCATGGACACCATCGCGGTCATGCACGACAAGGAGAACATCTGCTTCACTATCCGCACAAAGGACATGATCTCGGATCCCTTGGGCGCAGGCTCCTGGATGAAGCTCTACCTCAACACCGAGGGCGGCATGGGCTACCAGTACGTCCTCAACCACAGCACCCGCAAGAATGGCACCACCACTTTGGCCTTTGTCAAGGAAGCCGGGGAAGAGCTGGCTGCCGTGGATGTCCCCAGTCTCGTCATAAACTATGAGGTACGCGGCGACGTCATGCAGATCAAGGTGCCCCGCAAGGCCATCGGTCTGGATCATAACGACTTCACCCTGTGGTTCAAGGTGGCTGACAGCCGCGAGGAATATACCAAAATCGAGGACTTTTACGATAAGGGCGACGTGGCACCTCTGGGCAGACTGAACTTCGTGTATCGAGGAGAATAATACCGATTTAAACATAAAAATAGTACCTCTAATTCAAATGATGATAAAGGCGGCATAGTATGCAACTATCAAAGATCTTTCGCGAAACATTTTCTGAAACCATGCTGTCCCATGGATTCATCTATAAAAATGGTGTTTTTATAAGAGTGTTGGAGGGCGAGATCGTGCAAGCGCTTACCGTCAAGAGTCCTTATGGCCATGCCTACTCTTTCATTCTGTCTGTCTTTCCAATTTGGCTATATAGATATAACCTTTTTTGGACTCGTGAAACTGACATATCTAAGCCCGGAGCGTGGGAGAAGGGCAATGAGATGACATTTAACATGTATGAAAATTTTCCGTATACAGATGATTTTCATACTATAACCGGAGTTCTATACCGCCGTTCCCCCATAAATTATTATGCAAATGATTCCGAAAGCGCGAAGCAGGTATATGCTAATTTTCAGTATGCGGCCGAAGCAACAAAAACGTTGTACTTTCCCATTTTAGATAAGATTCGGAACTTTGATAATTATGTTCTGTGGCGTCATAAAGAGACTACCCTGTTTAGTTCCACTTTTTTGAAATATTTCATACCTGTGGAACTTTTAGGTTACAAGGCGCATGTAGATGGCTCTCCTTGCTGGGGAATAGAACAACACAAAAAAGACATGAGACTTTTTCTCCATGAAAAATTATTGTCTTTCGTAGGTTCTTCGCTCAAATTTGAGGAAATTTTGCCCGATAAGGGTGTTGCTCTTGTTCATCGCTGGGTAGAGGATTACACGAATCAAAAGGTCAGCCTTTTTGAAAAAAGCAAATTGAGCGAATGGGCACATCAAATACTGCAACAATACGAAAACGACTCTCGAAAAGGTAGAAGGGCGCGCTTTTGGGAAAGCGTTGAGACAGGAGATTTCAGCTGGGCGGTTGATTATCACGATGAATGCTTGAAGGAAGGAACCGACCTGCTGAGAAAATCGTATCCGAGGTTGCGGGGATTTTAAAAAGTTTTGCCGCCACTTCGTAAGTTCTTATAACCGTAGGGGAGGGGGCTCCCTCCCGTCGAAATTCACCACAAAAGCGGGAGGCGCAACGCCTCCACTACGAAATCAAATTGCCATTTAAATGTACCACCCCGCCGAAATTCCTCGGCGGGGCGTCTTTTTCTCCATAAAACCCTTGACAATCCCTCACAAAAAGAGTATAATCAATAAGATAGAAATATCCCATAGATTTTTTAAAGAAGGTAAATACACATGACTAAGATTGACATTTTCTCCGGTTTTTTGGGTGCCGGTAAGACCACTCTCATCAAAAAGCTCATCACCGAGGCCTACGCGGGCGAAAAGCTGGTGCTCATCGAGAACGAGTTCGGTGAGATCGGAATCGACGGCGGCTTCCTCGCCGAGGCGGGCATTCAGATCAACGAAATGAACTCGGGCTGCATCTGCTGCTCTCTGGTGGGTGATTTTGGCAAGGCACTTTCCAAAGTGCTGACCGACTACAATCCCGACCGCATCCTTATCGAGCCTTCGGGCGTGGGCAAGCTCTCCGACGTCATCCGTGCCGTACAAAACGCCGCCACCGAAGGGGCTGTTCTCAATAGCTTTACCACCATTGTGGACGCGGGTAAATGTAAAATGTATATGAAAAATTTTGGCGAATTTTTCAATGATCAGGTAGCCAATGCCGGCTGTATCGTCCTGTCTCACACCGATAAGCTGTCCGAGGAGAAGGTGGCCGATGCTGTTGATCGCCTCACCGCCCACAACGCAACCGCCATTTTTGTCACAACTCCTTGGGATCAACTGAACGGCGCAGACCTCCTGGCAGCCATGGAGCGCAAGGATACTTTGGAGGCCGAACTGGCAAGACTTAAAGAAGAAGCGGAGCACCATCATCACCACCATCACGAGGATGGTGAGGAATGCCATTGTCATGACCACGAGCATGAGCATCATCATCACGATCATGACGAGGAATGCCATTGCCACGATCACAAACATGAGCATGAGCATCACCACCACGACCATGACCATGACGGGGAGTGTCATTGTCACGACCACGACCATGAACACCACCACCACGATCATGACGAGGAGTGCCATTGCCACGATCATGAACATGAACACCATCACCACCACGATCATGACGAGGAGTGCCATTGCCACGATCATGAACATGAACACCATCACCACCACGATCATGACAGCGAATGCTCCTGTGGTCACCATCACCACGACGGGGAACATCACCATCATCACCACGCTGACGAGGTATTCATCAGTTGTGGTGCAGAGACCGTTGTGAAGTTCGACAAGGCCAACATGGCCGAAAAGCTGGCCGCTCTGACCGATGAGGATAAATACGGTATCGTTCTCCGCGCTAAGGGCATTGTGGCCGCTATCGAGGGTAACGAGTGGATCCACTTTGACTATGTTCCCGGTGAGTCCGACATCAGAAGCGGAGCCCCCGCTGTAATTGGCCGTCTCTGCGTGATCGGCTCCAAGCTGAATCTGCACGCCCTGTCCGAACTGTTTGGAGTTGAACTGGCGTAATCAGAATTTTTATATTCCGTAGGGGAGGGGTCTCCCCTCCCGCGACATTCGTTTATTAAATGACGGGAGGCACAACGCCTCCCCTACAAATACGAAAAGGAAAAACATTATGGCATACTCTATTCCCGTATATCTGTTTACAGGCTTCCTTGAAAGCGGCAAGACCTCCATGATCCGTGAAAGCATGGAAAATCCTAAATTCGACAACGGAGAGCGCACCCTCATACTTCTCTGCGAGGAAGGGATCGAAGAATTGGAACCTGCCCGCTTTGCCAAAGGAGGGAAGAACTGCTATATCGAAACGCTGGAGGACGAGGAAGATCTTACCTATGATCTGCTTACCGCTATGCAGAAAAAATACAAGCCGAACCGCGTTATCATTGAATATAACGGTATGTGGCAGCTCAAAACTCTCTATGAGAATATGCCCGAAGCCTGGGCCATCTATCAACAGATCCTTTTTGCTGAGGCCAAGACCTTCTTCGTCTATAATCAGAACATGAGATCTCTCATGTTTGACAAGCTCATGGATGCAGAGATGATAGTCATCAACCGTACCCCTGAAAATTTCGACAAAGAAGAAGCTCATAAGATTGTCCGAGGTATCTCCCGACGTGCCCAAATTGCCTACGAATATCCCGACAGGAGCATCGTCTACGATGACATCGAGGATCCCCTGCCTTTTGATGTAAATGCTCCCATCATCGAAATCAAGGACGAGGATTTTGCCCTTTGGTACCGTGATCTTTCTGAAGAAATGGCCAAGTACGATGGTAAGACCGTTCGCGTGAAGGGCATGGTTGCTCGAGATAACAAGCTTTCAAATTACGCTGTCATTCTCGGTCGCCATATCATGACCTGCTGTGCCGATGATATTGCCTATAGCGGTCTCGTCTGCAATTTCACTCTCCCCGTGACCCTCAAGACCAGAGACTGGATCACCGTTACGGCCAAGGTCAAGCTGGAATCCCACAAGATTTACGGCGGTCGCCGCGGTCCGGTCCTCTATGCCCCCAACTTTGAAATGGCGGAAAGACCCGCGCAGGAAGTCGCAACCTTTTATTAAAGAAATCGTAAGGGGAAACTTTCTTGAAAGAAGGTTTCCCTCAACTCTCCTTTAGGAACCTATAAAAATTAAAAACTAAAAGGATTTGTTATGTCTCATTCTGCTGAAAAACAAATTGCAAATGATGCCGAAATCGCGATCCATGAGCTGATCGAGGCTGCCCATCTGACGGAAGGTCAGCTTCTTGTCATCGGTTGTTCCTCCTCCGAAATGATGGGTGAGCGCATCGGCAATAATTCTTCCATGGAGGCTGCTCTGGCTCTGCGAGACGCTCTCCTGCCCATTTTGCGCAATCATGGTATCTGTTTGGCCGTACAATGCTGTGAGCATCTTAACCGTGCCCTTATCATGGAACGCGCTACAGCCGAAAAATACGGCTACGAGCCCGTTTGGGTCAAACCACGGCCTAAAGCAGGAGGCTCCTTTGCTACTGCTGTATGGGAGTCTATGGCTGATCCCGTAGCCGTTGAATCCATCAAGGCTCATGCAGGCATGGATATTGGTGGAACGCTCATTGGTATGCACCTTCGCCACGTGGCTGTTCCTGTTCGTCTGTCGTTGAGCAAAATTGGTGAAGCATCTTTGATTTGTGCTCGCACCCGTCCCGCCTATATAGGAGGGCCAAGGGCAGAGTACCAAACATACGAGCCATAAATTATAAATTGATATAGCAAGGGGAAATTTCTTTTGGGGAAATTACCCCTGTTTCTTTTTTTAATGGCTCGTGATTTTGGCGTTACCGAAATAATCGATCACGGAAACTTCATTTTGGCTATTCCTTTGAGACACTTTTCAATATTTATCGACGATTTCTGAAATTTGTCAAAAAAAATCCTGCATATTTTCTCAAAACCTATTGCTTTTTAGAAAGAGATAGTGTATAATAAGTATATAGCTATCAGGGGAGTACTTTCTCCTATGGCCACATTCATTTTTAATCACAAAGGAGACCTATCTATGTCCTATGTAGATGAGATCATTGACAGAGTTGTCAAAGAAAATCCTGCCCAGCCTGAATTTCACCAAGCTGTCAAAGAAGTGTTGGATTCCCTTCGCCCTGTTGTAGAAGCAAACGAGGCCAAATATCGAAGAGAAGCCCTTTTGGAGCGTATTGTATGCCCTGAGCGCGTGATTATGTTCCGCGTTCCTTGGGTGGACGATCACGGTCAGGCTCACGTTAATACGGGCTATCGTGTTCAGTTCAACAGTGCCATTGGTCCTTATAAGGGCGGTCTTCGTCTCCATCCTTCGGTCAATCTTTCCATTATTAAATTCCTGGGTTTCGAGCAAACCTTCAAGAACTCTTTGACCGGTCTCCCCATGGGCGGCGGCAAGGGCGGCTCTGACTTCGATCCCCGCGGCAGATCTGATCGCGAGATCATGAACTTCTGCCAAAGCTTCATGAATGAGCTTTACCGTCACATTGGCGCGGATACCGACGTTCCTGCCGGTGATATAGGCGTAGGTGCCCGCGAAGTGGGTTATCTTTTCGGTCAATATAAGCGTTTAGTCAATCGCTACGAAGGTGTATTGACAGGTAAGGGCCGTGCTTATGGCGGTTCTCTCATCCGTCCCGAGGCTACGGGCTTTGGTGCCGTATATTATACCGTTGAAATGCTCAAAACCTTTGGCGAAGATATCAAGGGTAAAACTTTTGCTATTTCCGGCTTTGGTAATGTAGCTTGGGGTACTGTCAAGAAGATTAACGAGCTTGGCGGTAAAGTTGTTACTATTTCGGGTCCTGACGGCTATGTCTATGATCCTGATGGCGTTTCCACCGAAGAAAAAGTTAATTTCATGTTGGAAATGCGCGCTTCCGGTCGCGACAAAGTACAGGACTACGCTGATAAGTTTGGTGTACAGTTCTTTGCTAAGACCCGCCCTTGGGAGCAGAAGGTGGATGTTGTCATGCCTTGCGCTACTCAGAACGAAGTCAGCCTTGAGGATGCCAAAAATATCGTTGCCAACGGCGTAAAGTATTATGTAGAGGTTTCCAATATGCCCACTACGGCTGAGGCCTTTGAATACCTGAAGGCGAACGATGTGGTTATTGCCCCCTCCAAGGCAGTCAACGCAGGCGGTGTGGCTGTTTCGGGCTTGGAAATGAGCCAGAACTCCATGAGATATTCTTGGACGGCCGAAGAAGTAGATGCCAAGCTGAAGCAGATCATGGCTGATATCTACAAAAACTCTTATGCAGCCGCTAAGAAGTACGGCATGGAAGGCGATCTCGTTGCCGGTGCCAATATCGCAGGTTTCGAGAAAGTAGCCGATGCCATGTTGGCTCAGGGATTGGTTTGATATCCGATACATACGGGAACATAAACAAAAGGACAGGGAACTGAGGTTCTCTGTCCTTTTGTTATTAGAGGTGGGAATTATCTAACCATGTTATATTGCACGTTGTTACGACGAATAAATTCCGCTACCACATTAGCAGGAATAGCAAAATTCATACCTTCGGCAGATGTGATACCCGATACAATGGCACCGATAGCGTTACCTGCGGCGTTAAAGATAGGGCCGCCGGAGTTACCGCCATTGACAGCGCAGTCGGTCATGAGTAGCATATGACCATCCACCTGACGGCATTTGTCGCTGACGATACCGCCGGTGATACAAGTGCCGTGTCCCAGAGAGTTACCGATCACAAATACCGACTCGCCTACCTTCACAGCACCAAAGTCGGCCAGACTGACGATCTTGGCATTACGAGGAACTCTGGCCAGTTTCAAAAGTGCCAAGTCAACACCGTTGCCGTGCCCGCCTTGATCATCACCCAAACAAACGATGGAAGCAGAAATCGTCTCATCGGCAAGTCTCACTGTGATATCGCGGCAGGGCTGGGCATTGTTGGTTACCACATGAGTGTTAGTAATGGCATAGCCGGGAGCAACCATAAAGCCGGAACCGGCGCTGATCGAAGTAGGGAAGCGGCACTCAATTTCCAAAATACCGTTGATATTCTTCTCGTAAACAAAGCTACCGCCTTGACCACCGGCAAAGCCCGTGGGGGAAGCCGTTTGAGGAGCGGCCGCCTGACGGGGAGGCTCAGCGGGCGGGGTATAGGAGGGATCCTTTACGGTGGAACCGCAGAAACGGCATTTCAGCATACCGTTGCGCGCGGGAACCATGTTACCTCCACAGTTGGTACATTTCATTTTGAAACCTCTCAAAAAAAGATGTAAGAGAGGGTGTCGTAAAGGTTATTTACGACACCCATAGGGATTTGGAATTACTTGTTCTTCAGAGCTCTGAGGTCCTGATTAGCCTTGGCTTTTTCAATATCATAGCCTTCGGGCTTGGAAAGGACAAAGGAGGTAGAGAAGCTACTAGCAAACTGCTGCAAGAATTCTGCGCTCTGGTTGAGAGTAACCTGAGGCTTGCTCTCTTCAGCGACAACCATCTGCTCTGCATCCTCAGTGGGAGTTTCGGCTTCCAGGTTGTCCAGAGAATCCAGACTGAATTCTTCAGATGCGGTCTCAACAGGAGCAGCTTCAGCGGCAGCGGCAACCTTGGCCGCTTCTTCAGCTTCCATCTTGTTGACTTCCAAAGCCATCTGGTTCAGATCCAGGGTCTGGTAGAATGCGTTGTTCTGGAAATCAGCAACCTTCGTAAGGATAGCGACCCACTGCTGGAGAGAAGTGGCGATGGTCTTTATACCGACTTCAATCAGGTCTTTATACAAGGCAACAATCTTATCCTTCGTAGCCTTGATGTCGACATTGGCCTTGTAAGCCATGACAAAGAAGATAACGCCGATGATCAGACCGATGACAGCGATGACAGGCTGGGAAATGATGAAACAAACCAAGCCGATCACAGCAAGGATGATGCCCAAGATGATGTTATTCTTAACCTTGTTGGTAGGAACAGCGGCCAGATCTTGCTCACGGCAACGGTTCATATGTTCGGTAAAGGACTTGGTGAGCTCATCTTTGTTCTGACCGTTGGTGGTCTTACCGGACCAACCCTTCCAAGAAGCGTGCTTCAAGGTAATCTCATTGGGGAAAGAGCCCTTCTTCTCATCAACATATCTGGTATAAGCAGCATTGATGTACTTACCCAAGAAATTCTCCTTCAGAGCAGTCTTACGGGCAGCTGCATACTTCTTCTTGTCCTCAGGGGAAGTGACACGAAGCACAGCAGAGAGACGATCGGCCAAGCTTGCCTCAGCAGAAACCTTAGCTCTTGCGCGCTTTCTTTCCTCAACGATGACCTTATCATTATCACCCTCGAACTTCTTAACAAGCTCGTAGTGCTCTTCTTCCTTACGAAGGGTCTCTTCCTCTGGGTCAAATTCGTTGATCAAGGTCTCCAACTGCTCGTCCAAACGATCGATCAGGTCAGAATTATTGACGTTGGTCATCAGGATGTTCAGGAACTTGGACTTGATGTTGGGAGTCTCATTGATACGAATGAGGTAAGCATCAGCGGCAGGGAACTCGGGGGAGACTTCTGCCAAAATAGGATACTGCTGCTTGGTCGTTTTGTTGGCATTGTAGAGGTTAAAGTAGCCCTGCCAGTAGCTGGTCTGCTTCTCTACGAAAACAGCCCTGGCGGCCTCTGCCTCTGCCAGCTTTTGAGCCTTCAACTCAGGACTGATACTGTCATCAGTCTTGATCTTAAACTCGTTGATACCGCCGGCTTCTACGGTTTTCATCCAGTTGTCGAAGGTTTTACCGCAAATATTCTTCTCGTCAGCACCAAAAATATCGTTAGCCCAAGAGTCGATCAAAACGATCACGCTCTCCTTGAGCTTCATGGGATCCTGGCAAATAAAGTAATCGGACAGCCAGTTAAAGCAGGCGATCTGACGCTCCTTGCGAACGCGAGAAATCTCGGCAACCTCGGCATCGGACAGCTTTTTGTCCTTGGGACGTTCTGCATTGATCTGTGCAGGATCTGCGGGAACGGTTCTTCTGCAAACCAGCGCCAAAAGCAGAGTGGTTCTTCAACATCGCGATCCAGAGCGACCTTAACGGCGCGTTTAGCCAAATCATCGTTGTTGGAAATCCATGCAGCCAGGGCTACAAGACAGGGAGACAGCCAATACTTAGGAGTATCCAGCATGATCTGCTCGCTACAGCTTGCAATGGTAAATTCACGGAGGAGACCGGTATCAACGGTATCAAGGATACCCTGCAGACGCTTTCTTGCCTCGGCGTGCTTACCAAACTTCTGGTCAAGCTCCTGACGAACACGAACGATCTCGGTGATCGCTCTCTGGAAGTTGTTGGCATTACGCTGTTCCTTGACAAAGGCGGTAAAATCCTTAGCCAGAGCAACGAGGTCACGGTTAACCGCGGCCACTCGATTGTCAACTGCTTCCACTTGGTTGGAGATCTGGTTGGTACGAGCGGTAATCTGCTGTACGGCTGCTTGTGTAGCGGCTATCGCAGTAACTACCCGGTTCAGATCGGTTACGCTAACTTGGGTGGTGGACATAACGCATTCTCCTTTATTTTATTTATTTTAAAAATGGGGAAACAAAGTTGATAAAATCAGAACATCTTGTTCTTGTACTTTCTGAGCTCGTTCTCATACACGGCCACGTATTTAGTACGAGTTGCATCATCCTTCATGGCGTTGATAACACCACCGATGGGAACAAAGTACCGGTCGTAGAAAGCGCGGACGGAATCAGTCAGATAGAAAGTATTATTGGGAATGGGAGAATCGGAATTTGTATTGATAGCCTTCATGAGTGCGAGACAGGTCTTGGGCAGGGTATTGGCTTTGGCAAGATCCTTGTAAAGACTCAAAAGACCGGGGGTTAAAAACGAGATACCTGTTTGTTTGGGGATCAAATTGGCGCTGAAGCTATCCACGAAGGCGCCCATACCTTCATAGCCCTTATTGGAATTAACCAACAGGCGCAGTGCGCGCTCTTCAAAAGGCATGATTTGGTACATGGAAATAAGGAACAGATTCTTCATCTTGAGAAGATCTTCATCATTGAGTCTGGGATAACTTTGCTTGAAGAAAAGCTCCATCGCGTTTCGGTTGGAGGTGTTTTCTACATAAGAATGATAGTATGCTTTGATAAAAGCACAGGGAACATCGGTAGAACCGTTTTGTAATGCTTTTTCGGCACTAGCCTTAGCATTCTTAAAGTCCTTCTGCATGAAGCAGTCGTAAGCGTGCTTGATTGCTTCCTTGGTGTGATCGTCGTTAATGATGATGGTATCGCCACCCTGCACAATCACTTGTTGCTTGGGATAAATTTCACGAATACGCTCCATCACGTTCTGGACACACGCCGGATCGTCAGCGTTTTCCCAAATGTCATGAAGTGCCACGCCGGCGGCTGTTTTTCCAAATTCAGTTGCTACACAGATCACGCGGCATTCGTTGTTTTCGGTGGCTCGCTTTTCAAAAAACTTCCGTTCCGTCTTGTCGACTTGACTCAGCATGCCGCAGGCAATCATGATTTTGGCCGTGTTGCGAGCATAACAATTTTCAGCAGGATTTCTGCCAACCGAGGTATATACGATTTTTTCCTTGTTAAGCATATCGAAAATACTATCGACTGTATCGGCAAGGGAAGAATCCATGGAATCAAGATCTCCACATAAATATACCTGATAGGGCTTTTTGTTCTTGACATCAAGATAGTCATCACGAATCTTGTCGAGCATTTGAACGTCTTTTTGCATTTGCTCTTTTTGATAAGGATCGACGACTACCTCGTAAGCACTTTGAACATCCTCGTCATCCTTTAGGTAATGCTCGGTGGGGGCAGAGAAGAAGATCAACGGATCATCCTCTGCGTGTCCCCCCGCAATACCTTGGCGGGAGAGTGCGCGGAACCAGTATGCTTCCGCATCAATAGATGTTTCATTGATGATGTCGGTGTAGCTACCGATGGCCGAAGGAAAATCAAGCTCTTCACGGAATCTACGCGCCTCATCATGCTTTTCGTCGTCTCTACGATTTGTAGGAATTGCCTTTTGACGACAGGAAGCACAAATGCACTCTCTTTCATCATTATATTGAAGATCTCTAGGTCTGACAGCACCCGGGAGAGCTTCGCGAGGCAAGTCAATCAGTTCAATGATTAAATGAAGCTGACCACCGCAGTTGGTACACTTCATATTTAATTCACCCATGGGTCAATATACCGCCTTATGTTTGATATGTGGTTGTAAAAATGAGGAATTATTTCAGGATCTTACACTTCATGGCGCGTTCCTTCACCAAGAACAGGGCGCGGTTGGCACTCTTCATAGCACCTTCCTCATCACCCTCCGAGAGTAACATTTTGGCATCGGTGAGACAGTTGCCAATTTGATGCTCCAAAGGCTCCAGAGCATCACTGGACATAGGATCACTAAAGTGAATTTCTTCTGCCAAAGCTTTGAATTGCTTCTGAGCTTCAGGACTCTTGGCCATCTCTACCAACATCTGTGCATCGGCAGACAAGAGCTTGATATTGGCTGTCTTGGATTTTAAATTCTCAACGACCTGTGTAGAAGCGTTGCGACTAAACAAGCACGAAAGGATGAATATCAAATAGATACCAAGAAGAATGACCTGAATCACCAAGGGAAGCGTCCAGCTGACCTGCTTGTCCAAAATCAGGAAGATGGTAGAAACGATGAGTTCTAAAATCACGTAAATATACGTGAGACGGATGACAGGATATCCAAAGAACCAGTCAATAACGATGGTGTTTTTGGTCGAAAAACGTGAAATACCGAAAGCGGCTACCAAGGCACCCAGCATCATACCACCGTAGGAAATCCAGAAGGTGGGACCATGATCGGCAAAGCCAAAGCAAACGAATACAACAACGTTGTAAATAGCAAGAATAATGAGACCTATGAGAAAGAGCAGGCCTCTTTGATTAGCGGGAGAATTTTTCATAAGAGCCTCCTAATTATTCGGGACAGCGTGCACCGCATTCGGGGCAGCACTTACCTGTATTGTTGGTTTTGCCACATTCGCAATTCCAAGTGGTTGTCTTGGGCTGACCGCAATTAGGGCAGAACTTGCTTGTGATGCCTTTCGCACCGCAAGCACAATCCCATGTCGCAGGAGCAGCGGGCTTGGGTTGACCGCAGTTGGGGCAGAACTTGCTCGTGATACCTTTCTCCCCGCAAGCGCAATCCCAACCCTCTGCCTTGACTGCCTTGGGTTTACCGCACCCCATACAGAATTTACCGGTGTTGCCCTTTTGACCGCAGGTACAATCCCAAGCCTCGGGCTTAGCAGCACCGCAACTCATACAGAACTTTCCGGAGTTGGCCTTCTGACCACAAGCACAATCCCAAGTCTCAGGCTTGGAAGCACCACAGTGAGGGCAGAACTTACCTGTGTTGGTCTGACCGCAGGTACATGTCCACGCATCCGCGTTTTGAGTGGGTGCACTCTGTGCGTTGGGGTTACTCTGATTCATGACACCGTCCAAGCGGCCCATCATGTTTTCAGCCATCTTAACACCCATGACCATACCGATCATGTCGTTGACGGGACCGCCGCCACCGCCGCCACCGCCGCCACCGCCGCCACCGGCGCCGATATTAGCACCCATCTGACCCATGCTTGCCGCATAGGCCTTCTGCACTTCAGCATCAATGACATCCTTTTGAGTAAAGCCGTGGGCACGCTGAACCTCAGCATCGTACAAACCTGCACGACGCTCCAAATCCTGTTTCAAAAGGATTTCCTCGGCTTCACGCTCGCGTCTCTTCTTAGCCAGGTAATCGGCAGCCTCTTCTTCGGCCTCCATAACCTGACGAGCACCACCTTCACGAAGTTGCTGAGCCTTCTGCGCCTGCAAACGATCCTCAGCGAATCTCTGCTGGAAGTCTCTGAAGGCCTTGTCATCCTCGGGCAGAGCAAAGTTGGAGATCATGAACTTAGGTACGATCAAACCAAATTCTTCAAAAACCTCGGACAGATGGGGCTTAATTTTTTCGGCAATATCTGTCATGTAGCTTTCAATCTCGAAGATGGAAATTTTCAGCTCCTTGATGGCCTGTGCCAGATATGTTTTAACGACCGACTGAATATCCTCTACAAAGAGATCCATGAGCACTTCGTTACGCTCAACGGTAGCCTCGTAGGTGTCCTCCCAAGCTTCGCGAGTCAATCCGCTGGTGGTACCCACCAAACGCTCCAGCAGCTTAGAAGGCTGAGATACCTGAACCGCAAAAGTACCGGAAGCACCCAGCGTTAGGTTCAAACCGGTTTCCATATCCTTATAATGAACTCTACCGGCCGTTCCCCAAGGAATATTCATCTGATAAGCCTTGTTGAAGAAGTAAACTTCACCATGGAAAGGCGTACCGTGTCTGGGAACCTCCAGATGACCGTCGGCGTGACCCTTCATATTTCCGGTTTCCAACTTGTGCAGGCCGGGACCGAAAGGACCGTTGCGGTAGCCGGATACGATCACAATGGCTTCCTGAGAGGGCTGAACTTCCAGCAGGGAACCGTATACGAAATCTTCAATGGGATGCTTCCAAACCAAGGTCTGGTTATCGCCCTTGTATCGGATTTCAGTAATCTTATCTCTCAGCTCTACCTTTTTCAGTTCGGTTGCCACGTCAATTTGCAGGCCGCAAATAGGACACTCATCGAACTCGGTATTGCGATTGACATCTATATTGCAGTTACATTGAGGGCAGCTGATTTCCGTGTAATTGTAAGACGCAGTGGCTGCCTGAGAAACGTCAACACGGTGGTTGCAGTTCGGGCATCTGCGATCCTTCGGGTGCGCCTGGTCAAAAACAAATTTCTTGTCACAGTTAGGGCAAACCTTGGCTGTATAGCGGCCTACCTTGGTATCAATGTCATGACCGCAAGTGCCACATTTAATCACACGTTTAGAAAAAAGACCTGTTGTGGCGGTGTTAATGGATTCACATTTTGGACATTCAATAGCAAATTTTCCCATTTAAATCCCTTCTTTCATTTTAATAATAAGTTCATTCATGTTGCATCTGATAGAAAAATGTGACAAAAATGTATACACATGGTTATTATACACCAATCTCAGACAAATGTCAAGGGAAAATGACAATAATCGGCTGAAAAAGTATAGAAAATTAAAAAAGAATTGTGCAAAACGTATAAAAAAGGGTGTGATAATTTTACTCGTAAACCCTGAAAAACGAAGCAAAAAATATTTTTTTAAAAAGGCTTGCTTTTTGCTAAAAACTGTGATATAATAGTCAAGTCGCACGACTTATACACTGCAGAGATATCGAAGTGGTCATAACGGGGCTGACTCGAAATTTTGTAGTCACTTTGGAACCTCCCACCTTAAATCCCTTGATTTATAAGGGTTTTCCGCAGTTCAAATAAAACTTAATACGTTAGTTC
>SVTB01000042.1 GCA_015064015.1 Oscillospiraceae bacterium
GCCGCCTTTGGCGGCTATCGCGTGTATCGTGTCAGCCAACGCCGTTCACCCGCCCCCACGGCGGAGCGCCTCGGGGCTCATCAAAAACCTGTTTCTGTCCCCTGATTGGGGCTAACAGAGGCAAATTCCGAGCAAGACCTGTGAACCCGCAGTGCTAACAGCAAATGGAATAGAGAAATTGGTTTTTAACCTGAGAAATTCCCTCGAACAGTCAGAACTGTAGTTCCAACTCTGCGACAAAAGCAAAAACGATCATACCAACTTGCCGACAGTAACCAACACGTCAATGAGCCCCGAGGCGCTCCGCCGTGGGGGCGAGGCATCGGGTGTGGAGGTTCTTTACACGCTGTTGCCGCCATAGGCGGCGTGCGTCACCTTAAGAGGGTTTCTCAAGGGAGAAACATCTCCCTTGAGCGGCGTTCTTTACTCCACTTTCTTTCGACGAGGAAAGAAAGTGGAAAAAAGATAAACAACAATTTAAGTTTTAGCTCTTCCTTTGATTGATCATCTTCAACTCATTCACCATCTCCGCAGTGATCTCATCCTCCGCGCGGCCGCCGGAATACCTGGCCATCCGATAGATACGGAATAACTCTTTGTCTTCTGGCTCCACGGCGATTTCGCGTCCGATCTCATCGGTTGTCATAGCGTAGTGCATTTTGTATCCTCCGCGGATATGGTGAATCATGTAATCAATAAAAATGAAGCGCACGCGAGCACAGTTGGAGGTTTGTTCCACCCACTTGAGCTCGTTTTTCAGCTTCTTTTTCTTCTTTTTAACGGCTTCTGTTTCATAGCGAACGATGGACCTTTCATCCCGTCCTCCCAAGCGTTTACGTCTTGTAATGTCAATGCCAATGCTGGCCAGTAGCTTGCTGACAGCTTTGACAAAGGGAGTAGCCAGCTTTTTGCCAAAGGCAATCGCGGCCTTGGCTAATTTTTTTCTCATGCTGAGCGTGAGCATCTGAAGAAAAGCGCGTCCACCGAAAAAGGCAGAAACACCGGCCCCGATGACACATAGCAATCGAACCAGATCCGCGTTAGCGACAACCCAGCTAAAGGTAATTCGGCTTACAAAAATCGACAGTGTCAAAGATCCGACAAATACCATGAGCCACAGCAAAAACTGCACAAATTTCCGTTTGTCGATATCTCGCCATACTTCCGCTACGGCCGAAACAGACTCGTCCTTCGGCTTGACGACTTTAGCCTTGCTGTCAGCATTTCTTTTGCCCGTTTTGATTCGGGTGACATGATCATCGCCTATGGTTTGCTTTTTCGGCTTGGGCTTTTTGACCTTGGGGCGAAGTTGGTTGGCTTTTTTGCGGCAAATTGCTGCTTGCTCCTTGGCATCGGAATAAACTGAGATTTTCTCAAAAAGCTCTGCCGCTTCTTCAAATTCGGTGTAAACATGGCCGTTTTCCATCAGTTGTAAAGCTTCGCGGTAGGTTAGGTCAAAATAGTGGCGCTCAAATCTCTCCAAAAGATCACGGGAATTTCGGAAGGTTTTGATCTCACGAAGCATTTCCACGGCACGCCCCAATTCTGCCGTCTCGGTTTCGGAATTCTGTAAAATGGCGGTGGCCGTGTTGTAGGTTAGAATGTTGGCACGCACTGTGTAAACACGCATAAGCTCACGGGCATCCATGTAATCCGAGATAAGCCCCATGATGTGCGCTGCCTCGCGATATTCCTTAATGGTAACATCATCTCGGTTTTCCAGAGAAGTGGTGATCTCACGGTAAGCCGGCGCTGACGCGCCCTTGACACAGCGCAGAACCATCTGTGCGGAGTCCTTATAGGTATCCAGTGCGCGAAAATCGTCAGCTAACGCTAAAAGCTCTTTCCAACCGGATGCGGCGGCGAAGCGAGAAGAGGCATTGATGTAAGCCGCGCTGAGCTCACTTTCACTCATGGGCTTTCGTTTGACATTATCCGCCATAGCTCTCCTCCTCTTCTTCCAATATGATGACCTGTACCGAATTACCCAACTGCTCCAAGGTATCAATTCGATCTAACACCTCTTCTTGGGTTTCAAAGGCAATAATAATGATTTCGGTATCTCTCATGCCCTCGCGGATATCACGCTCCAAAATTGAAGCAAAGGATGCGCCGTCGGTGGGATTCATTTTGGCCATTTCCATAAGGATGGTGATAAGATGCGCGTTACTGCTGTCGCAGTCAAAGCGTGTGGACATCTCACCGTCCATGGTTTTACAGTTGGCGGCAAAGCCTACCGCAAATCCTTCGTAAACTGCATCCCGAACAAGAGCAGCACAGAAGGAAAGACCCTTTTCAGCTCGAAGATTGTATTGCTTGCCATCGATCTTGCTGCCCATGGCCAAATGGAAATTCATGTAGATCATCAAACGGCGGGAGGCGCAGTAATCTCTGGCATTGACCTTCAGGGGAGAGGCGTTAAAGCCTGTCATGGGTACTCTGGCGGATGCCTTGAAGTTGATCTGAGAAACGGGATCTCCAAAACGGTAGTCGCGGATGCCCGCTAAAGAAAAGGGATCGGTAAACAGAGGCCTATGGCTGATGAATTCACCTTGCATCCGACCCACAGCCATATTGCGCAAATTCAAGGGGATGGCCTTGGGATAAACGTAAAGCTCCGCAGGGGCTTCCATGGGAATAGGGCCTTTTTTGCCGTAGATGGTAGCTACCTGGAATTTGTAGTGTCCTCTCTGTTTGGCAGTCAGCTTGTGGTGACGCTTGATCTGCATATACGGCCAGAGATTGAAACGGCTGACCACGTATTGCATGGTACTGCCGGGATCAGCTTCGTATTCTTCCAGCTCCAGCTCGTTAAAAAAATAGGATTCAATGTCTACCATAAGAAGAGGGAAGAAGCCCGTGTTGCGCACGGTCTCAATCAATTCCACTTCCTCGCCTTCGTATACGCCTACCTCGGTAAAGGTTCGCTCGTATTCAATACGATTCAAACGCGAAGCGCGCAGGGAGCCATAGATTTTGATGAGAATAACGAAGAAGAGCAAAATCCCCAACACAATGAGAATAGCCTTGAAAGCGGGAGACGTGAGAAAATCCCCGATTTTCTCCATAGTTTCGCCCAAACTTGTGCCTGCGGCGGATTGATACAGTAAAGACCATAGAACCCCGTTCATATGAAGCAGGCTCATGTCATCTCTCCTCAAATACAGCTTCGGTGGGAACGGTAACCATTCCCAAAATATCGTCAATGATCTCGGATGCCGCGTTCTTTTTGATGCGTGCCGCATTTTCCAGGGTGAGACGGTGGTCAAGAACGGGATGAGCCGCACGCTTGACATCATCGGGCAGGACATAATTTCTGCCGGCGATGGCGGCATAACCCTTGGCCGCCTTCATCAAAGCCAAAGCGCCACGGGGAGAAACACCCAAAAGTACCTTGGGATAATTGCGGGTTCTTTCAATGATCGAGGTGATGTAGCTCATGAGCTCGCGGCAAATATAAACATTGGGCAGCTCGCGGATGGCGGCTACCAACTCTTCGGCGGTGACAACGGGTTGCAGAGTATCCAAAGGGCTGTTCTTATCAAAGCGTGCCAAAATATCCACACCTTCTTGATGGTTGGGGTATTCCATCTTGCCCTTCATGAGGAAACGGTCCAACTGGGCTTCGGGCAGAGGAAATGTACCCATGCTTTCCACAGGGTTCTGGGTAGCGATGACCATAAAGGGTTGAGCCAGCTTGAAGGTTTTACCGTCGATGGTTGCCTGGATCTCTTCCATACACTCCAAAAGACCTGACTGTGTCTTGGGGGTGGCGCGGTTGATTTCGTCAGCCAATACAATGTTGGCGAAAATAGGGCCGGGAACAAATTCAAATTCAGACTTCTTCATGTTGAAGAAGTTGACGCCGGTGATGTCTGAAGGGAGCAGGTCAGGCGTGAACTGGATACGCTTGTATTCGCAGGACACCGATGCTGCCAAAGACTTGATGAGCACGGTCTTACCCGTACCGGGTACGTCTTCTAAGAGGACGTGACCGCCGCAGAGCATGGACACAATGAGCATATCGATGGTGTCGGATTTGCCGACGATAACTTTACCGATGTTTTCTTTGATTCGGGTATAAACGTCTGTGATGTTTTGAGAAATTTGAGTGGCCATAGGGAAAATCCTTTCCATTATATTATTACGTTTATTCTACTACAAATGCGCGATTTTGTCAAGTGGCTTTTGTGCAAAATAGCATATTTGGGAGGTGTTATCTTGACATTCTCGTCAGTTGACAGCGAATGATTTATGTGATATAATGGAGTTATCTTATGATAGGAGAAAGGTTATGAAAAAGAACAGAATTTTAGCGCTCATAACAGCAGGCCTTTTGATATCCTCCATGCTATTAGGAGCCGTAGGCTGTGCTCAGCCCACAGATCCTTCAGAAACTGAGGACAACGCAACTCAGCAGGCCAATCCCTCGGAAAGTGGTGCCGGCAGTATGGCGGAAACCGAGGTTGAAACCGAGTACGATCCCGAAATCGAGGTTACAAATTATGATTGTGAATTCAACGTGGTTATCGGCGGCACCTTTGATACCAAGTATTGCTTTGTGGAAAAGGGTGAGGGCGATACCATGAGCGATTCGGTGTACGAGCGCCAGCTTCGTATCAAGGATCACCTTGGTGTAGAGTTTACCCATCAGGATGCCGGCGGTTGGCTGAATTATGCTTCGGCTATCCATCGCGTTGTCATGTCGGGCGGTGACGATTATCATATGGTTATGACTCACGTCTATCAAGGCGTATGCGATCTGCTTACCAATAATTGTCTCTATGATATGTCTGCGCTTCCTTCGGTGAATCTGGACGCCCCTTGGTGGCACAGCGACCTGATGGAAGAAATTAAGATCAACGATCAGTATCTCCTTGGATATAACGATTTCTGCTTGTCTCACGTCAACGTGATTTCCTTCAACAAGAGCTTGCTGAACGATTATCGTTTGGATAACCCCTATGATTTGGTTCGTAACAAGGAGTGGACTTTGGATAAATTTGTTTCCATGGCTTCCATGGTCAGCAAAAACACCGGCGATGCCTCCTTCGGTCCTGAGGACACATACGGTCTTACCGGCTGGGGTTGGGTGGCGCTTATTGACTTTGTTACTTCCAGTAATCTGAAGATTGTGGATAAGGATGAAAACGGCGACTTCTACGTAGCCTATGAGGATCACACCGAGAAGATGCTGAGCCTCATTGATACCGTGACCAAGATGTACAATGCTGATTGGTCCTGGATGTGGAAATCCGTCCACGACGCAGAGGATGTGGTAGATATCGCCACAGGACGTGCGCTGTTCTATTTCGTATCCAGTCAAAACTTGGTATCCCTGAAGGGCGAAGATGTAGATTTCGGTATTTTGCCTTATCCTATGTATGACAGCCAGCAGGAAAACTATCGCACGTTGAACTGGAACGGCCTTATAGGTGTTCCCGCTTCCATTGAAAATCCCAACATGGTGGGTGATGTTTTGGAAATGCTGAACTACTACTCTGCGCCTGTCAAGGATGCTTTCTATGAAAACCTTTTGGGCTCCAAGGTAGCGCAGTCTCCCGATGATGTGGATATGTTGAACATTATTTGGGATACCGTGGTTAGTGATGTGGGTATCATTACCTGTAACTCCTCCGGCAATATGGATAACCTTGTCTATATGCTCCCCAAAATGTGCGAAAACGGTAATAATAACTTTGCTTCTTATATGAAGGCAAATAAGAGAGCTGCTCAGGCTAAGCTGGACAGACTTTTTGCAGGAGACTAAAATACCTCAAACGGGGTGGCATTTGCCACCCCGTTTGAGTTTGAGAGAACAATCAAGATCAACCGCAGCAGCAGCTGATGAGAATCAGCGCGATGATGAGGATCCAGATCCAGTTGTTGTCGAATACGTTGCACAGACAGTTATTCATGGTATACCTCCGAAATATGAAATGGGAAGGGATGATGCCCTATCCACTATCATGATATGTCGAAGTCTCGCAGATGTGCATGAAGAAAATAGTTTTTTGTCATGAAAAAGGAGATCCGCCGGGATCTCCTTTTACTTATGGTATTTGCTTCCTTTGCTGATCTGACAGCAACGGTACACCGCTTCAAGCAGAATGACCCGCATGAGCTGATGGGGAAAAGTCAATTTAGATACCGACAGGCGAAGCTTGGCGGCGGCCTTAACCTCGGGGGCCAATCCGTGAGAAGATCCAATGACAAAGCAAAGCTCGCTGGCCTCTTGTCCTGCACGCTCCAGCAGAGAAGAAAGCTCGGGGGAATCGTACTGCTTTCCCTCCACACAAAGCGCAACCAGATAGGCGCGAGAGGGGACAGCCGCAAGAATTGCTTTTGCTTCCTGAGCCAATGCCTGCTTGATCTCAGATTCGGAGGGATCCTCGGGCAGTTTACATTCTTTCAGCTCAATTTCCTCCACACGGCACATCCCCGACAAGCGCTTCTTATATTCGGCCGCCGCCTCCCGAAGGTAGGATTCCTTCAGGGAGCCTACGGTAATGAATCTAATGGGTGTGTTGATCATAGCACAACCTCCAAAGATTGTTTTTCAATGGGATGCGCTGCATCTCCCACCAGCATGGTGACCTCGCAGGGAGAGGCAACCTTTAAATCAACGTCCAATCCGGCTAAGGCACAGGCGGTTTCATCATACGCGATATCGGGTACGTTATTGTGCTCCGACAAATGCGCCAAAAGCAGGTGACGCATACCGCTTTCATAAAGCTCACAGGCAAAATTCGCACAATCACAGTTGGAAAGATGCCCTCGATGTGAGAGGATACGTACTTTAAGATCATAAGGATACAGGCCGTTTTTTAGCATTTCCTCATCGTGATTGGATTCCAGCACCACGGTCTCGCACCCCAGAAGGCCCATCCGCACGTCTTCGGATATGTATCCGATATCTGTGGCGTATCCAATCCGATGGCTCCCATCCTCGGCGGCAACGGATATGGAAAAGCCCATGGAATCACGGCTATCATGCGGAGTTTTAAAGGCGGTTACCCTTACATTTCCGATGGCTACGTCAACTTCCTCGGGGGTACGGTACATATGCAGGCATTCACATAATGCCCGGGAGGCCGTGTCACGGTAACGCAAAGCACACTTGTAGAGCATATGGACAGGAATCGGATACTTTTTGGTCAGTACCTCCAGTGCGGATATGTGGTCGTTATGATCGTGGGTGATAAAAATAGCATCAATGCTGTTCGCTTCTACGCCAATGGCTTTGAGAGAAGCAAGCAGGGTGCGGGTGCATTTGCCTGCGTCAATAAGAATACGGGCGTGAGGCGTTTCCAGATAGGCAGCGTTGCCCGTAGATCCGGAATACAGGGTACATAAACGGTAGGGAAGAGTCATGGTTACCTCGCGTCAGGACAACAGGAGGCGGGAAAGCCATCCATCCCATACAAACAGATATAACGCTTCAGCCATAAACACCACCACGAAGGGAACGATGAGCACCAGCATCCAACGGGACTTTTCGGCACGGCGTTTGTTTCCCTCGACAAACTCACGCTTTTGTTGGGGACTCCAATCCTTGGGGAGCATATCCTCGGTTACATCCTTGTTGACAAAACCGCGATTGTACACGATGTAGGAAATGAGTAGCGTGGCAAAACAAAGCATATAAGCGGTCATAACGGCCCTTGTGATGAGCTCGCTGTGAAATACGGCGATCAGACCATAATAGAGCAGAAGAAGCACAAGGCTCATGACGATGATGACAACAAATTGTTTTTTTGCTTCGGGAGAGGCTGGCTTTTTAGGGGGCGCTTGCCGCTGAGGATGGTTCATCTTGGGGGAGAACATAAAAAATTCCTTTCGTATCAATAGATTCTGGCGGCGCCTACCGGGCGAATGGCCAGACATTTACAGGCACCGCGGCCAAAGGCGGCATCCATGGTCGTTATAAAGACATCCACCAGATCATTGGGAACGTAAGCTTGTACGGTACCGGCAAAGCCGCCACCGTGCACACGCCACGCGGCTTTGGTACTACCAAGGACAGATTCGCAAAGATTCAAGGCAAGAGACAAGCCCTGTTCAGCGACATTGGCGGTGGTATAGACGTTCTGGAGATAGCAGAAGGAGGATCGGCCCGAAGCTAGAACATTGTCAAAATATGTACCCAATGCCTTGCTCTTGACCGAAACATCCTCGGAGGCGCAGGCCATGAGCAGAGCCTCTTTTTGTTTAGCGACACGGCGATTTTCGGCAAAGAAATGGAGAGCTCGGAGAATGGCACGATCTCCTACACGCTCACGAAGGGTAGGAATGCTGTTGAGAATGACGGATTCATCCAGCTCGCGCAATACGGCCTTGCCAAACACAGCTGCTACCGATTTCATTTCGGTGGGGACCGAGGCGTAATCAGCTGTCAAATCGGCGTGGTTGCCGCCCGTATCCACGATGCAGAGACGGTACCCTGCGGCGGTCATGTCAAAAGGAACGGGTGTGATCACAGGAGCCGCGGGATTTTCAAAATCAATGGCAACGATACCGCCTACAGCGCAGGCTACCTGATCCATAAGGCCGCAAGGCTTTCCAAAAAACTGATTTTCCGCATATTGAGCGATCTTGGCGACGGTGACATTGTCCACCTCACCGCCATTGTAGAGGTGAGACTCAATGGTACCGATCATGTCCTCAAAAGCGGCAGATGAAGAGAGCCCGGAGCCTGTCAGCACCGAGGAGACGGTGCAGGCATCAAATCCACCCACCCGATACCCATCGCGGGCAAGACCGGCGCACACACCGGCGATGAGGGATGCGGAAGAGCCGTACATGGCTTTATCAGGTGTTTGATAGACGGAAATATCTACCACATCCTCGGGGAAGCCTGCGCTGGTCAAACGGATGATGCTGTCCTCACGAGGGGAGGCAACGGCGAGAATTTCCAAGTTGATGGAGGCCGCGATCACACATCCATGATTGTGGTCGGTATGGTTGCCCGAAAGCTCACTTCTGCCCGAAACGGTCAGGAGCGCTACCTGTCTGTTTTCACCGTATGTGGCGGCAAATGTATGGATGAGCTCCAGTACGCGTGTACGCTCAGCCAAAAGTCCGCCCACAGGGATAAGAGCTTCCAGGGCTTTATCTAATTTGCCGTCCATAACGGCGGTTTTTAGCTGGCTGATGGTGCATAAAGGGGTGCCTTTTTGATTCAGATTCATGGGAATATCTCCTTTTCGGCAATAATCACTTTATTATAACATATGAGTTGAAAAATTGCAAGAAGAGGGTGTGAATTTTTTGCGTTTTCTGAATGTAGAAATTCTCAAAGTGGTTTCCTTTGCGGAAGTCATTTTGAGAATTTACTGTCAACAAGACAGAGAAAAGAAAAGCATCGATAGACTTGACAAAATCGCCTACTTGTGGTATGATGATATATTATTTGTATAAATATCATCCAAGTTTTTATCTAATGAATCTATCATATGAAAATGAAAGTTGAAAATGTAAAATCGGGAGGCAACGATGAAGAAAAAATCAAATATTTTGCTTTTATTGGCCATCATTTTGATGTTGATAACTGTTTCTTTCATGGCGGCGTGTGGCAGTTGTGCGCATGATTTTAAGGATGGTATATGTGCCGTATGCGGAGAAGCTGATCCTGATTACACGGAAGGATCCTGTACGCACAGCTATACGGCCGGTGTCTGCACCCAGTGCGGAATTGCCTGCACACACAACTATGAGAACGGAATATGTGCGACCTGCAGAATACCCTGCTTGCATAGCTACACGGACGGTGTCTGTGTCTACTGCCAAATTTCTTGCGCACACAGCTATATGAACGGTATTTGTATCGTCTGCAAATCTTCTTGCACCCACAGCTTTACGGATGGTACCTGTACAATTTGCGGAACTGTATGTACCCACAACTATGCAGACGGTACGTGTACAGCCTGTGGAACTGCCTGTGTCCATAGCTATGCCGAGGGTGTATGTACAACCTGTGGAATGGCCTGCTCCCACAATTATACGGACGGTACGTGCATCGTGTGTGGCATTACCTGTACGCATACCTTTGAAGAAAGTGTTTGTACTCAATGCGGTATGAACTGTACGCACACGTATGACAAGGAGATTTGCACTGTGTGCGGTTTTGAGAATCCCGATTACAGACCCGAAGATAAGGGAAGATCCCTGTATAACGAAATTGTGGAGAAATATAAATACCTTGTTCTCTACAAGTATATGAACGAGGAACTGCCCCCCCGCATCGAAAACGATCCCTTCTATATGGATGCCCTTTATGAAGTTGTTGGTCAATTTGACCCTACCATGAATTTCGGATATTCCTTTAAGGATATTGATGGCGACGGATATGTTGAGCTTCTTCTGGTTGAGAATTCCAACCGTCTGTATGCCATATTTACGGTCAAGGAGCAGGTACCCGCCATCGTTGCCACCTTCCAACAGGGTATGGGATATCTCGGCCATAATGGCATGATATTTTTCAATGTCAAGCGGTTTGGAGCCTCGGGCGGTCAGATTTTGCTCGGGAATTATTTCACGCACTTGATCGACGGAAAGCTGGTTGGTATTGCATACGGATGGGAGGATGCCGATGGTAATTACGACACCCAGGACGATGAGAAATATTACTATATCTCCGCGGACGGCGTAAAAAACGACATCACCTATGATGATTATAAGGCGATCAGAGACGAGTACGCATACTATTGGGAGGCGCCTACCCGTTTGACAAAGCAGAATAACCTGCAATTCAATCCCGCGCTGATCGCGGGCGATATGTCTGATATAACGGCTGATTTTTCTACATACGATGAAATCATCAAAACTTTTGGTTTAATGCACTCCAAGGTAACGGAAGGCAAATGCGTCAGAAGCAAATGGATCAGCGGTGCGTACGATGCGGGCATGAGATTTAAGTGTGAAGAAGATTTCGTGATCTATAATAGACTCTTCGCCGCTTGCGTGCTTGTGCAGAGTAAGGAAAAAGCAACCTTCGGCTACGCCAAGAAGGATTTGAACAGCGACGGTGTTGAAGAGCTGATTCTTCTTGAGAGCAATTTCCACGTTCTCGCGATTTTCACAGAGATGGATGGAAAGATGGTCCTGCTTGATTCTTATAACGATCTCAGAACTGCGTTTATTGATGAAAACGGGCGCATACACGTCAGACAGAGAGTTTTACCCGGCATGGAGAATGACTGTGAATACTTCGTATACGAAGTGGGTGCCGGTGAGCTTCTTGTCAAGGTTGCCATAGGTATCAAATTTGATGCCAAGGGCGAGCAAAAGAAAATTTATCAGATATCTGACGGCACGGCCGCTGACCTCGATCAAACCGCTTGGAATGAGCTTTACGCAGAATTTTCGCTGGATATTGGAGAGATAATGTATCATACCTATACGAAAGATAAATCCGGCCTCATTTTTACTGCGGCTCCTATAATATAGCGGCTTATCTGCCACATTCATGCGGCAGATAGCAAGTGAATAGTCCCCAAAAGTAAAGATGGAGCGTACTTTTTAAAATTATGGATAATTTTAATAACAATAAAAATACAGAAATGGAGAGCGTTCAAACAGCGGATAACAAATCGCTTGGACGCGGCAGAAAAAAAACAGTGATCCTCGTTTCGATCATTGCTACTGCCGTGGCTCTGGTGATTGCGTCTGTGTTCATCATCATGGCTTTGCTCGGTGATCACGGTGAAAATATACTGCCTCCGACAAGTGACTGGGCCGATACGGGGACATACTACAGTCCCGCCGGTACAGAATGCGAGCTAACGCTGAAGGAGGACGGTTCCTTTACCCTCTTCTATGACGGAAGCGTCGTGGTGGGAACCTATACGGTGGAGGAAAATATCCTGACGCTATCTTTTGGTGCAGACGTTGAAAATACCGCTACGGCAACCTACGAAAACGGTGTTGTGACTCTGACATGGAACGGTGCAACCCTACGTCTTTTGAAAAAAGTGGATTACACCGTTTCGTTCGCAACAGATGGAGGAACGATGATCCCCAATGTAAAGGTGACCAACGGACAAACGGTAACCAAGCCAGCCGACCCCGAGAAAGAAGGATTCCTTTTCGTAGGTTGGTATAAGGACAGCGACTATCGCTTGCCCTTTACGTTTTCCGCAGACATCATTACCGCAGATACCACCCTCTATGCAAGATGGATTGAGGATACCGGTGCGCGCGAGTATACGCTAACCTTGGATATTGGTTACGAGAGTGGGGAAGAGCTCGCGCCTTTGTCCACCTTGGGGGGCAGAATTTTCGCTCTTCCGACTTTGGAAAGAGAAGGGTATACCTTCGGCGGATGGTGGATCAGTACAGATAACGATGCCTCCAGACTTTCCTATAGATGGACGGACGAAATCGTTTTCAAGAGCGATACTACGCTTTTTGCCGTATGGCGCGAAAAGGGAAGTACCCAAGTAGAGGCGCCCTCCTTGAAGGTTGATGATAACGGCGTATCTTGGGATGCTGTTTCGGGTGTGCGTTCCTATGACGTGACGGTGACCGATGCAAACGATGCGGTTCTATTCTCCAGATCGTCAAGTACGACAAGTATCAGCATATCCTTTGCTGATTTTGCGCCCGGTGTTTACACAATCAAAGTTGTAGCTTGCGCCAACACCGGCGAGGAAGATAATGCGGAATCCTTCTATACGTATGCAAACAAAGGACTTGACAAGGTCGGAGGTTTCTTCGTAACGGGGGAGGCAACACTTGTTTTTGAAGGCGTTGCAAATGCCGAAAAATACCTGATCACCGTTGTGTGCGGCAACCCTGAGCATCAACATACCGATTTGGACAACGGAAACTCCAAAATTTTCAGCTTTGCGGGATGCACGATGACCAAGGACGGTATCAGATTCATTGTCAAAGCGGTAGCGGAAGGCTATCTTACCTCTGTATCCGACGAATTTGTCTATATCAGGGAGCTTGCCGCAGTTGATGGATTTGCATGGGATGAGCAGACGTGTATCCTCAGCTGGAATCCCGTCGAAAAGGCCGAATATTATATGGTTTCCGTTCTGTGCGGAAATGCGCATCATGACCATGGCTTTGTCAAGAACAACGGCGAAACAGTTGCGGATCTCAAGGAATGTGATCCCATCAACGGAGAAATTACTGTTCAGGTGTATCCTGTAGCCGAGGGATATGTGTCTCCCGAGCCCGGCGAAATTAAGGTGAATAAAACCTCCCTCCAAACCCCGGGCGGAATCACCGTAAACGGCACAGTGATCAGCTGGAACGTTGTTGCGCAGGCTTTGAAATACGAGCTCTCGATCAACGGTACGGTTTATGAAACTACCGGAAATAGCTTTGATCTTGAAAAACTGATTGGCCAAGACCAAGGTAAGCTTTACGAGATCAGCTTGAGAGCTGTTGGCGAAACAAGCTCGGCGTGGTCCAATCCCGTAAAATGCTATCATAAGGCTTTAGGCGAAGAACTTAAATATGCAAACGGTATTTTGTATTGGGATCCCGTGATGGGAGTTGACTTTTTTGAGATTCAGGTAAACGATGGCGTGATAGCTGAAATCAGAGGTGCCAACGCCGCGAAGATCACCTTTGACCGTGCGGGTTCCAATACAGTCAAGCTCCGCTTTGTGGATGGTGAGAAGCGCTCAGCATGGGTTTCCACGCAGATAACGGCATATTCCGTTATCTTTGATACTCTGGGCGGAAGCTTGATTCACACACAGTTCAATGCCGCATCGGATGAGATAGAGCTTCCCACTTCGGCTAAAACAGGGTATCAATTCGTCAGCTGGTACAATGTTCCAGGTGGACCTTCCGCTAACGGCAAGGAAATAGGCTCCACTTTAAAAATCACCGGAGACATAACGGTTTACGCTCATTATGTGCCCGAAAAATACGAGATCAAATACAATTACGGTTTGGGCGGCAGCGGTGTCGGTGTAAACGGTATCGTTGAATATGAGCGGGATTATATCCTTGAGATCCCTTTGGCTGACGATATAACCGTATCCTTTGGAGGATGGTTCAGTGCGCCCTACGGCAAGGGCACTCAATATACCGATGGATCGGGAAAGAGCCTTATGCCTTGGAATTTGCTGGGTGGCACGGAGGTATACGCCTTTTGGATCGATGAAACCCTTGTTTTCACCCAAGTAAAGGTGAACGGCAAGGACGTATATTCGGTTTCTGCAGGTCCGAAAATTGCGCTGGTTACCGACGTAACCGTGCCCTCTCATCATAACGGACTTCCCGTAGCTATGGTTGACGGCAACGCATTCGCGGGATGTAAATCACTCCAAAGCATCAACCTTCCTGCTACGATAACTGTCATTTCCAATCTTGACCCCTTTGCGAACTGTGATGCACTACTCAATATCAACGTATACGAAGTTGACGGTGTAGGCTCTCCTCGTTACAGATCAATGGATGGTGTTCTGTTAGAAAACAAGTCGGACGGAACCGCTCTCATGAGAATGCCTGCCGGCAGAGAAGGGAGCTATACCGTTCCCGAGGAGGTTTCGGAGATTTCCGAGGGCGCATTCCTTGGAGCATCTCTTGAAGCGGTCGTGATTTCCGGGGCGGTTGTTAAAATCGGAAACGATGCGTTTGCCAATGCCGAGCAGTTGAAATCTGTTTCCTTTGCGGTTGCCTCGACCGGAGATGAAAAGGAGCTAACCATAGGCAAACGAGCTTTTGCCGGATGTAGGGCCCTGGACAGCATCATGCTCCCGGCTCGCCTTTCTGCGATTGAGCTGTCTAAATACTATACCAACACCTCCGGCAAGGTCACGGAGAGCCGCGACTATGCCTTTGCAGATTGTAACGCACTTTCGTCTATCGGCGTTGCCGAAGGATCAAAGACTTATAGCGTTGTGGACGGTATGATCTATTCCGCTGATGGACGACAGCTGATTTACTGTCCCGTCGCCAGAAGCGGAGAAGTTACCCTTGCCATCGGTACGCAGTCCATCGGAGCGGGTGCCTTTATCGGCTGTCATGGCGTGACCTCTGTTGTTATTCCCAATACCGTTACCTACGTTGGCCAGCACGCTTTCTACGGTTTACCTTTGAAAAAGGTTACCTTTGGCGGAAAGGGCTTCAGTTCGGTGACCGTAGGTGACCACGCCTTTGCCTCCTGTGGGAATCTCTCAGAGGTTGTGTTTGAGGCTGGAAGTCAGGTTTCTGTTATCGGTGAAGGGGCGTTCTCGAGCTGTGAAAGCCTTTTTGAATTCACGATTTCTTCCTCTGTTACCGAGATCAGAGACAACGCTTTTGAGAATTGCACCCTTCTTGCGACGGTTACCTTTGAAGGCGGCAAGAAAAGCCTTGAATTTGGCCGCAACGTATTCTATAATTGCGCGAAGCTCACAACAGTTCAGATACCCTCGAACGTATCCAAAATTCCCGGCATATTCAGCGGATGCACCTCTCTTACCGAGGTTAAGGTTGATACAAACAGCCCCTACTTCATGAGTGATAACGGTGTGGTGTTCAGCAAGGATAAGACAGAAATTATTTACTATCCCCAAGGCAGGGGCGGCGAATATCGGATTCCCAACACCGTAACCACCATAGCAGCGGGCGTGTTCAACGGAAACAAATCCCTCACTTTACTGGTGATTCCCAACACCGTTTCCTACATAGGCGAAGAAGCCTTTAAGGGCACGGATATAGGAAAGATCGTATTTGAGGGAGATTCGCACGCGGAAGAGCTGGTTATTGCTAAATCTGCTTTTGAGAAAGCTCGCTTTGAGGGCTACGATTTCGTTTTGCCCTCCCATACCAAGCATATCGGTGAATACGCCTTTGCGGAGATCTTCTATCAAAAGATTGTTTTGAACGAGGGCCTTGAAACCATTGGCGACTACGCTTTTTACTATCCCAGTAACGGTAACGGCGCAACACTTGTGATCCCCGCCAGTGTGGTGTCCATAGGTGAGTATTGTTTCTCGGGAAAGACGGAAGACTACTCTTATGTGACAGCCCATCGTTTTGTGAGTGCAGAATTTATAAAGGCGAACGCTAAGTTGACCACCATTGGTGACTATGCCTTCACAAAACGATGGGCTGTCA
>SVTB01000043.1 GCA_015064015.1 Oscillospiraceae bacterium
CCCAACGTGACCCTCTACCATTGGGATTTGCCCCAGGTTTTGGAGGAAAAGGGCGGCTGGCGCAACCGCGACTCTATCGAGTGGTTCGGTGAGTACGCCGATAAGATGTTTACCGCCTACGGTGACATCGTCCCCATGTGGTCTACCGTCAACGAGCCCATCGCTACTTACGTCGGCTACGCCCACGGCGGCTTTGCCCCGGGACACACCAACGAGGCGTGGGGAAACCAGGCGAGACATAACATCCTGGTGGCTCACGGCAAAGGCGTGGAGGCCTTCCGCTCCCACAACCTGAACTCCAAGATCGGCGTGGTCATCGACATTTGGAAGCGTCACGCCCTCACGAACTCCCCCGAGGATATCGCTCTCATGATCGACCAGGACGAGCGCAACTGGAAGTTCTACTGCGACCCCATTTTGGCAGGGAAGTACAGCGACTACATCCTTGAGCATCTTGAAAAGGAAGGCACCCTCATGGAGATGCACCCCCACGACTTTGAGCTGACAGGCCAGCCGCTGGACTACTTCGGCCTCAACGTCTACAACCGCGTCCCCGTGACCGTCAATCAACAGGCGCAGATGGACTTCTCTCAGGGCGGAAACTTCCTCAACAACCGCACCGAGTATTACCCCAAGGCGGTCTACGATGCCATCCATCTGCTTCACGATCTCTACGACATCAAATGCCCCATCTACGTTACCGAAAACGGCACCTACTTTGAGGGCACCGAGCCTGTGGCTCCCGACGGCATGGTGCATGACGATGACCGCATCCGTTACGTCAGCGGGTTCCTTGAGTGGCTGGAAAAGGCCATAGACGAGGGCTTTGACGTTCGCGGATACTATCTCTGGAGCCTCATGGACAACTTTGAGTGGTCGGCAGCCTCCAACTTCAAGTTCGGCATCGCTCAAACCGATTTCGCCACGGGCGAGACCAAGTGGAAAAAGAGCGCGTATTTCTACAGAGATTTTATTCGAAAAGCAAAAGCGTAACTGCACGGGTATAACACGATTATATTGAGCGCAAGCTGCAAGGTATCGCCGTAGCGTTTCGTTTGATAAGAGAAGGAGCTATACATGACAGAAGTTGTAGCCGCCCTCATTTGGCGGGGCAAAAAATTTATGATCTGCCAGCGCCCCGCCCATAAGGCAAGAGGCCTTCTTTGGGAATTCGTTGGTGGCAAGGTGGAGCCCGGCGAGACAAAAGAAGAAGCACTCATCCGTGAGTGCAGGGAAGAGCTGGCCGTAACTCTCTCCGTAGGAGAGATTTTTATGGATGTGACCCACGAATACCCCGATCTAACGGTGCATCTGACATTGTTCAATGCCACCATTGCCGAGGGGGAGCCCGCGATGCTGGAGCATAACGATATCCAATGGATTACACCCGATGAAATTGGGAAGTATGAGTTCTGCCCCGCAGATGAGGTCATACTGGAAAGGATCCAAAAGACTTATGAATGAGTATCTGAGGCACCTGTCCAAAATCGAATTCGTCATCACGAATGCTTGTACAGGACGCTGTAAGCACTGCTCCGAGGGGAATCACACTTCCTGCGGAGAGCGTATCGACCCGCCAACAGCCGCCGAGGCGGTGAAGAAGATCGCGGGAGTGTACGACATACGGACCGTCATGACTTTCGGGGGCGAACCGCTACTGTACCCCGACGCGGTCTGTGCGATCATGACGGCCGCCAAAGAACTGAATATTCCAAAGCGGCAGGTTATTACCAACGGCTATTTTTCAAAGAATGCCGATAAGATCCGTGAGGTCGCAGAGCGCCTTGTCGCGTGCGGAGTCAACGACCTGCTTTTGTCGGTGGACGCTTTTCATCAGGAAACAATACCGCTTGACGTGGTGAAGCAGTTTGCTGCGGAAGCAAAGAAGTGTGGTATCCCGATTCGTCTTCAGCCTGCGTGGCTGACGAGCGCGACGGATGACAATCCCTACAACCGAAAAACGCGGGAGATTCTCGACAGCTTTGCTGATCTGGGGATACGTGAGAACGGGGGGAATATCATCTTCCCCGAGGGGAATGCACGTAAATATTTAGCCGAGTATTTTACGGATGAGCTTCCGGAAAACCCTTACATGGAGGATCCCACAGATGTGAAGTGTGTGTCATTTTCTCCCAATGGAGATGTACTGGACGGGAACGTGTACGAGCGCGATATTATTGAAATTATAAAGGATTATGTGCCGTAAGCGAGGTGATGAAGATGATAGATATTACTGCATGGATGGACGGCTTTTTGAAAGCCTTAAATGAAAATTTTGGAAACCGTGTGATGAACGAAAGATCATAGAAATCTTCTTGAAGCTGAAAAACGGCGATGCTGTTGAGTTTGGCATAATGTCAGAGATTTTGTTTGTTTGGTCTAAAAAGTGGATAACCGAAGGAAATCAAAAATGAAGAAAATTCTTGTAATCGGTTGCCCCGGAAGCGGCAAAAGCACGGTTTCTCGGGCGTTACATAACAAGACGGGCATTCCGCTGTATCATCTCGATATGATGTATTGGAATGCTGACAAGACCACGGTTGAAAAGAGCGTGTTTCTCGAACGCCTGTCCGCTGTGCTTGAAAAAGACGAGTGGATCATCGACGGCAATTACGGCTCTACGATGGATCTGAGAATGGCAGCGTGCGATACGGTGATCTTTCTCGACTATCCGCTGGATGTTTGTCTTGACGGAATCAGGGAGCGACGCGGAAAGCCGCGCAGCGATATGCCGTGGATCGAAACCGAGGAAGATGCGGAATTCATCGAGTTTATCAAAAGCTACAACGAGCAGCAAAAACCCAAAGTGCTGGAATTGCTTGGAAAATATGGTGATAAAAATATGATCATTTTTAAAAGCAGAGAAGAAGCGGATGAGTTTTTAAGGGAAGAAATCTATGAAATATCAAACAGCGTACAGAGTTTTTGAAGATCCTCTATAGTATTAGAAGAAGTATCTCTGAACTCACAATACACAATAGCGGAAGCAGATTGTTGATAAACACAAAGAGCAAACATGTAAGATGAGATATCCTGCATGTTTGCTCTTTTGAGTTCATAAGTCCAAATTGTAGCAAAGTCTTTTATTAAGTAGCGCTTTATGAGAGCAAGCTGCGCGCTTTTTGCAGTATAGGCCCTAATTTGGCACCCGCCTTTTCACCCGCCTCTTTGGTATTTTTGAAGAACACATATACGCCATAAATAATTCCAATGGGCAGTAAGAAAATAAGTAATACAATCATCAACAGGATTTGCTTCTTCTCAAATTTGGGCTTTGAACTGGCGCAAATGGCGTTGTATTCCCGTTCAAGCTGTGCGATTTGTGCATAGTTTTTCATTTCGGTATCGCGCTCAAACAGAAGCTTGACATAGTTCTCTTTGGAAGTAACACTATACAGCTCGTCTCCTCTTCTTTCGAGATGCGATTCTTTACTGTTGATTTCTTGGCTGGATTTTACTCTCCAACCGAAGTTTGTCATGATGTTGATGGTGTACTGTTCTTGACTGGGCGCGACTTTTTTGGATACAGTTTCTATCATCCTGTCCACCTCCATGTTTTACTCGGTACAAATATTGTAACGGTTTATTGTAATTATAACCTATTTCAGATTAAAAGTCAATACCCTGAAACAGATTAAGATATAATTATAAAAAATGTTTTGGGGGAGTTATGTACAGACGAATTCGTGATTTAAGAGAAGACAGGGATCTCAACCAAACACAGATTGCCCAAATGCTTGGAATGTCTCAAACGGGATATTCCAAATACGAGACCGGAGAGAATGACATTCCAACGGTGGTGCTTATTAAACTGTCAAGGTTTTACAAAACGAGCATTGATTATTTGCTTGGTGAAACAAACTGTCAGAAGCCATATCCAAGGAACTGATCCAAGTTATGGGGCATCTCAAAAACGCTGTCGCCGGACGAGCGGCGAGCAATTTGATAGGCACAACAAAAAAAGAGAGAACAAAACGCTAAGTTTTGTTCTCTCTTTTTTGTGATAGGGATTGGGATGAGGTTTATATCATTCCGTCTCCCCGGCAGTATTGGTAGCTTTAGCAGAGGGCAGGGGATCAATCATAAACTTCTTGACAACGGGATAAGCCGCATAGTTGTACATGAAGGCTGCAAACGCCATGAAGCACAGGAAGGGCAGGATGATGGCCAGCCCCATAAGATTGATCTGCATGAGGAGAATAGCCAAGGCCACGAAAAGGCCCGCCAGCAGAATCATACCCAACGCCGCCATAAGATTGCGCTTAACACCCAAAACCGTAAAGATCAAGGCGTTTTTGAAGATCTTGCTGATCTTGATGTTGAAGGTGACTAACAAAAGATATATATAAAAACGCATGAAGAAATACAAAATGATTAAAGCAATGGTGGCGAAATACATGAAGTTATTCATACCGGTGGAGGGCATTGACATCAAAGACATGAAATTGAAGTACAAAACGCCGCAGAAAACACAATCGATGAGACCCAACACAAAGCCTTGTTTCCAATTCTTTTTGATGGCATAGAAAAAGTCAGATACCACGAAAACACCATCGCCACGGACAAGGTTGCGCATCAGATAGGTAGCGCCTACCTTCTGCCATCCATAGGTGAGGACGTGCAACAGCAAAATTCCCGCAATGATCCAGTTGACGGGGGAGTTGTGGGTGGGTAGGGCATAGTTCAATCCCGATGCAAAAGAAAATAGGGTGGCACCTGCCGAGGTGGGTGCCATGAACTGGGCGCCCAGCAGAGGGGCATATAGAGGATTTTTCATGGCTGGCTCTTTGGGACCGGCCATCTCCAGCAGAAAGATTACCACAAAAGGCAGTATCTGCAAAATCATGATGAGGTTAATAGAGATGAGTTTCCAAAATTTTCTTCCCCACTGTTTAAAGAAAAATTTCAGGTTGGGGGTGGTGTCCTCTTCCTTTTCAACTCCGCGCCCGTCGCGCAGAGGATCCAAAAGTCTCAGCTTTTTTTTCACGATGGTCATTCCTTTACTTTATATATTACCCTGCCGCGCAGGGGATCAAACAAGGGTGAACAGAAAAACGGTGTAGCCCGCCAAAACCAGAACATATCCTCCAAGGTACAAAAGGAATATGGTAAGATGGCGCATCAATAGATGGAATGCGGGAGGGGAGGGCTGAATCAGCTTCAAGTAGCGTTTGGCGGTATACCTTGCACTTAGAGAAATAACCAAACGAATACCTCCGAGTAATATGACTGTAGTGCCGAAGCCAATTATATGGCGGTGAGCGAAGGAGAAGGATAAATCATTCCAACTTCCGCGGGATAACAGAAAGAGATATCCGAGGGTGATACCATCGGATAAACTGTGAAGACATAAAATCCCTGTAATGACAGTCTTAGAAAACCCTGTAAACCCCACGGCAAAGAGCATCATAAGCTCAGGCAGGCAAGGGAAAAGAAGATTTATGAAGACCCTTACGTAGGAGGTGTGTGTTTTGGGGATGTGGGCTTCTATAACAGAAATAGCCGTGTTTGCCGGCAGAGCAGGCAGGTATCTGTAGCCAAGGTATATGCCGAGGCCTGTCAAAAATAAAGCCAAAAAGCACAAACGGACACCGAAGTGCCTTTCTGCTCGCTGCCAAAATGGTGTTTTTTTCGTTGCCTTCCCGATATTGTCATAAGGAAGATGCACAGGCTCTGATGAGGCGGGGAGCTGTTTTAGATTTTCCATGCGTGATACCTCCCGATAATACCCAATGTAGGGCAAGTCCCGTTACAATATACGCACAGAAAAGGGAGGATATGAAGGAGACCGTTTGGAAATGTCAGTTTCCGCTGAGTTCTTCGGCGCGACGAGTGCAAGCCTTCATCGCTTTTTCCAACATACCGTATAAATCATCTTCCTCCAGTACTGCCATAGCACGCTCGGTTGTGCCACCTTTGGAGGTGACCACGGAGATTTGTTCTTCCGGCGTTTTGCTACCCTGCTTCAAAAGCATGGCCGAACCGATCACCACATCGCAAACAGCAGGAAGAATATGCTCACCCGTTAGTCCCTGAGCGGCGGCACCGTCGCAAATGGCCTTGATAAACGCAAATACGTAGGCGGGAGAAGAGGAGGTCACCGAGATGATACGATTCATTTCAGACTCATCAATGAGCACAACTCGACCCGAGGCCTCAAACATGGAAACGACAAATGCAAAATCATCTGCAGATACGGCGTTGTTGCGGCAAATAACGCTAACGCCTTGACCAATGAGCATAGGTGTATTGGGTAGTACGCGAACTACCGAAGATGTATGTAAAGCGGAGGATATGCTCTCTACCGTAATACCGGCGGCAATGGTGACAATGAGCTTTCGATCTAAGTTTTGCACATGGGCCAATGTTTCAAAAAGAGCTGGGAAGCCTTGGGGCTTGATGGCTAAAACCACGACATCAGAAAGCAAGGCAACGTCACATTCATTGATTGCTATATGAGCGCCAAGGGCGGCATAAGGCTCGCACTTTTCGGGAAGACAATCATATAACACAAGATCCGCATAGCTGACACCACCCTCTGTTGATGTAATTCCGCCGATGATGGCACCTGCCATATTGCCAACACCGATAAAACCGATTTTCCTTGCCATAGTGAATCCTCCTTTGGGCACTCGCAAACGATATCATATCACAATTAAATATTGTAGCACGAAATTGTTATATCTATATGAACATACGGAAAGAAATTTGTGATTTTTTGACAGCTGTCAGATGCACGCAAAAAATCCTTTTGTGACAATGGATTCTACTGAGAGTAGAGAACGAGTGAGGAGAATTCTACGAGTAAATATCTATCTGTTGAGCTTTCAGTGCAAGGAGTAGGTTGCATTTTCTATATTTTGCGGGTATACTGACAACGTAATCTTTGATCAGCACCCCATGTAAAGGAGTCCCTATGAAAAACCAAATGCCTATCCCCCGCGAAAAAAGAAAAGCTTCCACTTCCCGCGCCTTGATCCGCACCCATCATAAAGCCTTATATGTTACGGCCAAGATCATCCGTGTAGCCACGGTGCCTCCTGTGATGGTTGGCACGCTCATTGTCTTGCTGTCTGTTTTTAGAAATGATGTTTTCTTAAACCTTGGAGAAAGCCTCATGACGATGCTTTTTTTGGCGCTCATTCCTGCATTGGCCTATCCGCTCTCTATGTTGATTCCCTCCGTACGTCGCAAGGGAAGAGAAGGACAGCGCAATCTTGCTTTCTTATTATCCGTTGTTGGCTATGTCGGCGGTGTGATCTACGGCTTGGCGGCCAAGGTGTCCTTGCCACTCATGATTGTCTTTGGCACGTACTTGTTGTCGGTGATCGTACTGACTGTTATGAATAAGTTGATTAAGGTGCACGCCAGCGGCCATGCCTGTAGTATTGCAGGTCCAATTGGATTGGCTTGCTATTTCCTCCCACCCGTATGTGTGATATCTGCTCTGATTCTGTACGGTCTGATTTTTTGGGCGTCCGTGCATATGGGACGCCATACGGTCAAGGAATTTATTTGGGGTTCGTTGTCAAGTCCGTTGTCTTTGGCCGCCGTCGTTTTCACAACCCTCCTTTTTTAAATTGAATGTGTAATTTCATTTGCCGTGCATCATGAGATGTACAGCGTTTTTAAGAAATAGCCCAAAGAATACCCCGCGTTGCTTTTCGCAAGGCGGGGTTTGTGCTATTCCGACCATTAGAGGGTATATGGAAAATTCCTTGCATTGCCTTGATTACCATATAAAAAGCTGAATTATGTCACGAAAAGCCATTGACAAAATTCTAAAAATATACTATAATAAATTTGTTATATTTTACGACTGAAGGGAAGGCTTACGAAATGTTTCGTCAAGTCTTGCTTTTGCTGTCAAGAAACCATTAGAAAGGTAATTGAATCATGGCTTTTTCTCTCCACGGGGTTCATGTACCCCACAGAAAGAACACCCAAGACAAGCCCGTGATGCGGATGGATCCTCCCAAGCTGGTGACTATCCCTATGTCCATGCACATCGGCGCTCCCGCGAAGCCCATCGTCAAGGTGGGAGATCTCGTCAAAGTGGGCACCAAGATTGCGGAGGTAGGCGGTGTCGTTTCTGCCCCTATCCATGCGTCTGTCTCGGGTAAAGTCACCAAGATCCCAGATTTTCTGCTCTCCGACGGCCGTACCGTCCCCGCCATCGTTATTGAATCCGATGGAGAAATGATTCCTGACGAATCTCTGATACCTCCTGTGGTAGATTCCCGCGAAAGCTTAGTGGAAGCCATCCGTGAAAGTGGCTTGGTAGGCCTTGGCGGCGCAGGCTTCCCCACACATTTCAAGCTGAATGTGGATCCCGCCCGCATGGAGTATCTTGTGATCAACGGAGCTGAGTGCGAGCCTTATGTCACCAGCGATACCGTGACCATGACCCAACGTGCTGAGGATATGAAAGCTGCTTTGGAAGCACTCAAAGCATACATGGGACTGAAGCACATTATCATCGGTATTGAATCCAATAAGAAAAAGGCGATTACCGTGATGAAGGAGCTGATGGCATCCCTCAACGATACTACTTGTAGTGCTGCCGTAAAGGTACTGCCTCCCGTGTACCCCCAAGGCGGAGAAAAGGTGCTGATTTATCACACTACGGGACGTATTGTTCCCGCAGGTAAGCTTCCCATTGATGTGGGATGTGTGGTGATCAACTGTACCACTCTGGCCGTGTTGGGTGCATATCTGAAAACAGGTATGCCTCTCACAGAGAAATGTGTGACCGTAGACGGCGGAGCCGTGGCTAACCCCCATAATGTGATGGTCCCCATTGGTACGCCTGTCTCCGAGGTCTTTGCTTTCTGCGGTGGCTTTTTGACCGATCCTGAAAAGGTGATCTACGGTGGCCCCATGATGGGTATTACGGTGCCCGATACCTCTGCTCCTATTCTGAAAAATACCAACGCCGTACTGGCTTTAACGAAAAAAGAAGCGTCTCTTCCTGATACGACGCCTTGTATCCGCTGTGGCGCGTGTACGAACGCTTGTCCCTTTGGCTTGGCACCCGCCTCTATCGCTAAGGCCTATAACGCCAAGGACGCTGAAAAACTGGAGGATCTGTCGGTCACAGCTTGCATGGAATGCGGATGCTGCAGCTTCGTCTGTCCTGCAAATCGTCCCTTGGTGCAAACCAATAAGCTCTCCAAGGTATTCCTAAGAGAAGAAAAAGCAAAGGAGGCAAACAAGGCATGAGTCAGCTGAAGCTTTCGGTATCACCTCATATCCACAGCGGTCGATCTACCTCCCGCATTATGCTGGACGTGATCATCGCCTTGCTCCCGGCAACCGCCGCAGGCGCTGTCATTTTTGGTATGCGTTCTCTGATGGTGGTGGGCGTTTGTATGGCTGCCTGTGTTATCTTTGAAGCCATTTTCAATTTTATTATCAAAAAGCCTCTTCCCGTGGGAGATTTCAGTGCGGCTGTCACCGGTCTCCTGCTGGGTCTCAACCTTCCTGCCAACATTCCTATTTGGCAGTGCATCGTAGGTTCGTTCTTCGCCATCGTTGTGGTTAAAGGTCTCTTTGGCGGTTTGGGTGCAAATCCTGTTAACCCCGCCATTACCGCTCGCGTGTTCATGTTGGTTGCGTTTGGCAGCATGGCGAAGGCAGCGTTTCCGGTTGTGGTGGATACGGCTTCCTCAGCTACTCCCTTGGCTGCCGAGAAGGCTACCTCTATCCTTGATTTGCTGGTAGGTGTCCACGGCGGTGCCATTGGTGAAACTTGCGCTGTAGCTCTTTTGATAGGCGGCGTGTACCTCTTGATCCGCCGCGTGATCACTTGGCATATCCCTGTAGCCTTCGTGGGTACAGTGTACATCGCATCCTTCTTTATGGAGGGTATGGATCCTATGGCCGCTCTTGCTGCTATCCTATCGGGCGGCTTGCTCTTGGGTGCTTTCTTCATGGCTACTGACTACGTTACTTCTCCTGCCACACCTTGTGGCAAGATCATCTTCGGTTTGGGCGCGGGTTTAATCACCTTCCTCATCCGCTATTTCGGCGTGTATCCCGAAGGTGTGTCTTTCGCCATTTTGTTCATGAACATCATCACCCCCTATATCAGTTCTTGGACGAAACGAAAAGTTTTTGGACTGGGAGGTAGCAAGGCATGAAAAAGTCTGTAACAAGTACCATTGTACTGGTTGGCATATGTGCCGTTATGGCTGTCCTTTTGGCATTGACCAACGCGATTACCGCTCCCATCATTAAGCAGAATCAGGATGCCGCTGCTAACGAGGCACTTCTTCAGGTTATGCCCGAAGGTGAAGGCTTCGAAAAGATGGATGTCTCCACCTACGAGCTTCCTTCCACCGTCACCGAGGTCTACAAGGAGAAGAACGGCGGTTACGTCATTACCCTCACTACCACGGGCTACGGATCCGGCATGGTCATCATGTGCGGTGTGTCTGCTGACGGAACCGTGACGGGTACGGTCTGCCTTGCCTCTACCGAGACCTTGGGTCATGAAAAGACCTTTGGCACGAACTTCACGGGCAAGGATGCTGCAGGTGTGGATGCCATCGACACCATTTCTGGTGCAACCAAAACCACCGCCGCCTACAAGAACGCCGTCAAGGACGCTTTGAACACTGCAATCATTCTCGGCGGTGGTTCTGTGGATCTCCGTACCGAGGAAGAAATCCTCAACGATCATCTCACCGCCGCTCTGCCTGCCGCAGAAGGGAAGTTCACTAAACTCTTTATTGCCGAGGTCATCGAGGGAATCGACGCCGTCTATACCGCCGATAACGGTAAGGGCTCAGTCTACGTGGTGGGTGAATATTTCATCCCTGTAGACGAGAACGGCGGGATGCAGGTGTTTGACAGCATCAGCCTCGAGATTCAGCAAAACGTGGCCGCCGCTTCGGTCATTCTTGGCGCATCCACCACCGAAGATATCGACCTCACCGAATACGCAGAGACCCTCAAGTATATTACCTCTGCTAAGAAGACCGCCACCGGCAACTATATTCTTGAGGTGAAGGGTCCCGGCTATGGCATCGTGGGTGGTGACGACTATCACCCTGCGTCGGGCGAATACATCATTGTCCGCGTATCCGTCACACCCGACGGCAAGATCATCGATACCTTTACCGTATCTCAGGAGGAATCCAAGGGCATTGGTGATGCCTGTGCCGACGAGAAGTTCTACGGTCAGTTCGATGGCAAGACCGAGTCCGATTACAGCGACATCGACGCCATCGCGGGCGCGACCATGACCACCAACGGCTATCTGAAGGCCATCGAGCGTGCCTTTGATGCTGTGAAAATTCTGGAAGGAGGAAATAACGAATGAGTCAAAATAATAGTTTGTCTGTCCTCCTGAAGGGTATTTTGAAGGAGAATCCTGTATTCGTGCTGATCCTCGGCACTTGTCCCACCTTGGCTACCACCACCAATGTGGCGGGGGCTTTCGGTATGGGAATCGCCGCTTTGGCTGTGTTGCTTTGCTCCAATATCCTCATTTCCTTGCTCCGTAAGATTATCCCCGATAGCGTGCGTATCCCCTGTTACATCGTAGTGATCGCAGGCTTTGTGACCATCGTGCAAATGATCGTTCAGGCTTTTCTGCCTCCGCTTTATGAAATGCTGGGTGTCTATCTCCCCCTAATCACGGTAAACTGCATCATCCTCGGCCGCGCCGAGATGTTCGCGGGTAAGAATTCCGTAGGCAAATCTGCTTTGGATGGCATTGGCATGGGTCTGGGCTTTACTCTCGCTCTCGTAGCTATGTCCACCATCCGTGAGGTCTTTGGTGCCGCCTCCTTTGCAGGCATCGCTATCCCCTTCATGGAGCCTTATAAGATCGAATTCCTGGTGAAGGCTCCCGGCGGTATGCTGGTTTATGGCTGTCTCATTGCCTTGGTCTACGCTATTACCAGCGGCAAAGCTCCCCTCAAGAAGAGCTTCACTTGCGCGGGCTGTCCCAATGCAGGGAACTGCCACACCGCTTGCACCGAGGCTCCCGCTGCTGCTGAAACTGAGAAAGGAGATGCACAATAATGGATCTGTTTAAGTCTTTAATCATCATTCTCCTATCCTCTGTTTTGGTCAATAACTATGTTCTCTCCCGTTTCTTGGGTATCTGTCCCTTCCTGGGCGTTTCTAAAAAGTTAGATCAGGCCACAGGCATGGGTGTTGCTGTTACGGCTGTAATTCTCTTGGCTACTGCCGTGACCTGGCCAATTCAGAAGTTCATTTTGGATGCGCTGAATCTCGGCTATATGCAAACCGTGGTGTTCATTCTGGTCATTGCATCTCTGGTGCAAATGTTGGAGTTGCTTCTTAAAAAGTTTTCTCCTTCTCTCCACAAGGGCTTGGGCGTATACCTTCCCCTCATCACCACCAACTGTGCCGTTTTGGGTGTAACCATCAACAACATCAACGATGGCTTCACCTTCCTTGAGTCTATGGTCAACACCTTGGGTGTGGGTCTCGGTTTTCTTCTCGCCATGGTGCTGTTCTCAGGTCTGCGTTCCCGCATTGACGAGACCAACATCCCGAAGCCCTTCCGCGGGCTGGCTTCCACCCTTATTGCCGCTTCGTTCCTCTCCTTGGCCTTTATGGGTTTTGCGGGGATCGTGGAAAACATCTTTGCGTAAGGAGGTGCGGATATGATCAATGTAATGGATATTTTGATCTCCTTGGGTGTGGTAGCCGGTGCCGCCCTCATATTGGGCATTTTGTTGGCTCTCATTTCTCACTTCTTCGCTGTGGAGGAGGATCAAAAGGTCAAGGCTGTCCGTGCCTGCCTTCCCGGTGTTAACTGCGGCGCTTGTGGCTACAAAGGTTGTGATGATTATGCCGTCGCTGTAGCTGAAGGTGCGGCTAAACCCAACCTCTGTGTCCCCGGTGCTGAAGCTACTGCCAAGGAGCTGGGTGATGTTTTGGGTATTGAGGTAGAGCCTCCCAAAGATGTAGTCGCCTACGTTCATTGTAATGGAAACTGTGAAGCTACCTCTAAGAAAGCTTCATACGGAGGTATCTCTTCCTGTAAGGCGGCTTCCATGCTCTATGGTGGTCCCGATGCCTGCCGTTTCGGTTGCATGGGTCTCGGGGATTGTGCGGCTGTGTGTCCCGCTGATGCCATCTGCATGAAGGATGGTATTGCCCACGTGGATACTTCCAAGTGCTTGGGGTGCGGTCTTTGTGCGGATACCTGTCCTAAGCACGTGATCTCCATGCTACCTCAGGAAACTGCTGTGGCTGTCATGTGCCACAACCAGGATAAAGGTGCCGATGCCCGCAAGGCTTGTAAAAACGCTTGTATCGCCTGTAAAAAATGTGAAAAGGCTTGTCCTCATGGTGCCATCACCGTCATGAATAATCTGGCGCAAATTGATTATGATAAATGTACGGGTTGCGGCGCTTGCGCGGAAGGCTGTCCTACGGGTTGCCTTAAAAAGGTGTTTTTCCCGGATCTGCCCGAAAAATCCTGACAGGTCGTATATATGAATCATGAAAAAATACAGCCCACCGTTCCAAACGGTGGGCGTAAATTACGAAACGATATAATCTTTATCGTTATTCTTCTTACGGTGCTATCCCTCGCGGGATTGGCTATCTTTTTCTTCAGAGGGGAAGGAGACACGGTAACCGTTGAGGTTGACGGAGCTGTTTGGGGCGTATATTCTTTATCCGAGGATCGCACCATTGAAATTTACACGGGATCTGCGGGAGAAGCGCTGAACCTTCTTGTGATCAGGGATGGAAAAGCCTATGTAGAAACAGCCACCTGTCCCGATGGTATATGTGCTGCTCATAGACCTATCTCCCACGAGGGCGAAAGCATCGTTTGTCTTCCTCATAAGGTTGTGATCACGGTTTCGACTACTGAGAGCGGAAATTCTCCCGATATTGTGGCGTAGGAGGCACTATGAAAAAGAAAAGTCAAAAAGTGGCCTTTCTTGGCCTTTGCACTGCTGTGGCAATGGTGTTGGCTTACGTAGAGATTTTGCTCCCTCCACTTTTTTCAGCCGTTCCGGGCATCAAGCTGGGGCTTCCAAATATTGCTATCATTTTCATACTATATCACTTTGGTCTCCCATCCGCTGCTGTCGTCTCCTTTGTGCGCATTGTGGCGGTGTCGTTGCTTTTTGGCAACCCCATGACGTTTGCTTATAGCGTGGCAGGGGGATTTCTGTCTCTTGCTGTCATGGCCATCCTTAAGAAACTGGATTTTCTATCCATGGTGGGCGTCAGCGTGGCCGGTGGTGTTATGCATAATGTGGGGCAGATTCTTATGGCCATGCTTCTGTTAGGTACAGCTGAGTTAGGATATTATCTGATTGTTCTTTCGGTGACGGGAACCATTTCGGGTGTTTTTGTAGGCCTTTGCGGTAGTTTTGCGGTCAAACGAATTTTTATTAAAAAAAAGTGATATTTTTTGCGCAAATACTTGACAACGCAACAAAAGTATGATAGAATAGGCTCTGCGTGTGCCATAATAGGCGTATACGTAAAAAACAAAATAGGAGAATTCTCATGAAAAAGCTTATCTGCGTTATTCTTTGCGTTCTCATGATGTTTACGGCCTTCCTGTTTGCTGCTTGTAACAACGAAGCCAAAAACCCTGAGGGTGAGACCGAAGCTCCCAAGACTGAGGCAACTCTCAAGTTTGGTATGGGCGTTTACACCGATGTTTCCAAGGCTGATTCTGCTACCGAAGAGAAAGAAGGCCAGGGCAAGGCTTCCATCACCGCCGCTGTCATCACCGTTGATGCTGACGGTAAGGTTGTTGCCTGCAAGCTGGATACCGCTGACAACACTGTAAAGTATACTTTTGAAGGTAAGGCTATTGCCAACGACGGTTTCAAAACTAAGGGCGAGCTTGGTAGCGACTATAACATGGTCGCTTACGGCGGCGCCGCTAAGGAGTGGTTTGAGCAGGCTGCTGCTTTTGAGACCCTCATTGTCGGTAAGACCCTCGATGAAATCAAGGCTTTGGTTGCCGCCGAAAACAAGGGTACTGACGAGGTCGTCAATGCCGGTTGTACCATCATGATCCACGAGTTTGTCAAGGCCATTGAGAAGGCTTTCGCCAACCTCGCTGACTCCACTGCTACTGCTGCTTCTGCTTTGAAGCTGGGCTTCCACACGGAACAGTCTACTAAGGATGCTACCGAAGAGGTAGCCGGTCAGAACCAGATTGAAACTACCGTTGTAGCTGCCGCTATGGATGCCAATGGCAAGGTTCTCGTTGCCGCTTCTGACTGCGTTCAGGTGAAATTCACCTTCGACGCTACAGGTACTTCTACCTATGACCTGACCAAGGCTGTTTCCTCCAAGCGCGAGCTGGGTGCTAACTACGGCATGGTCGCTTACGGTGGTGCTGCTAAGGAGTGGTTTGAGCAGGCTGATGCTTTCAATGCACTCTGCGTTGGCAAGACCGCTACCGAGATCGTAGCTCTCTGCGCTGC
>SVTB01000044.1 GCA_015064015.1 Oscillospiraceae bacterium
GATCACCATGGGCACGTCGGGGGTCCAGCGGTGAGCCGAGTTATTGGAGACTACGGGGATCTCGGCCTTGGCATATTTCTCCTCCAGAGCCTTGACCTCGTCCTTCTTCATATCCACGGCGCAGAACACGAAAGCACACTTCTCCTTCATGATCTCAATATCGTTCTCGGCGTCCACCACGATCATGTCCTTGTACTCCTCGGGCATGGGAGTGGTCATCTTCCAGCGGTTACCTACGGCCTCGGCGTAGGTCTTGCCTGCGGAGCGGGGAGACGCGGCCAAGGCGGCGACCTCAAAATAGGGGTGCTCATGAAGCAGAGTGAGGAATCTCTGACCCACCATACCGGTAGCGCCGACCACGCCAACCTTCATTTTGCATACATTGCTCATCTGATATACCTCTCTTGAATGAAATAAACTGATTATCTTGCATTATATCATACTTTTTTCAAAAATGCAAGGGGTTTTGAGAGAAAAATGAAGGAAATGCGGAATTGCTCCTTCAAATCACTCCGCAAGCTGGATGCTTGTGACATTGACCTCTACGGGCGTGTCCGCCTGTGCCTTTTCTACAGCGGCGAACACGTACCAGTAACGTAGATCGCGGGTGGAAATGGCGGCGTGCTGTTCAATGATCTCCACCTTGATCTTGCCGTCCTCGATGGCTACGCTCTCTACGGCATAGCGAGTGGAGCCGCTGGACTGGGCGGTGTGGACCAGACGCAGAACATTGGCTTCAAAGAAAGCCTCGTCGATACCCTCCACGGTGCCGTAGAACTTTTGGAAATCGCTGTAGCTGTCGATGATATCACTGTCTGCGGGCTTATCAAGGGAGGACGCACCCAAAATCTTGTCATTCTTCACGGACAGGATGATCTTGGGGCTCTCTTGAAGTTCGGGAAGCTCGATGTCGATATCGCCGGGATAGACGGGCAAGGTGGTGCCGACCTCAATTTCGGGATAAGTTTCGGGCTCGTAGGTATTCGTACCCCCATCTTCACTGACAGGCGGTGTATTATCTGTATCCTTGCCGGAGGTTTCAGCGGTAGAGGATGCAGGATCGGTGTCTTTTTCGGGATTTGCGGGGGGGGTATGACCACAAGCTACGGCGGTCAGGAGCAGGCAAAAGAGAAGGGTCAATGTGATGACGTTCATAATTCTCGCTTTCATAACTTTTTTACCTTTCTATTATATGATATTTAGGGCGTGGTGGTGTCGGGGGTGTGTTGGCGTTGGTAGATGACGTAGCCCTCTTCGGAGTAAATCGCTATATAGTTTTCCTCGTCGGTGACTTGGTGGAAGGGGGTGCCGTCCTTCAGATGCTCCGCGATGGCGAATTGTGGATCATCTCGCCCTATATGGGGATTTCCGGGATCGCAATCTGACGTGACCTGCCCCAGCCTGTCTCCCACGGCATCCTCCTTGACGGTCAGATCTGTACGGATATACACGTCACCCTGCCAAAGCAATACGTCATCGGGGTACAGGGCGGGGAGCTTTTGGGACGATTGGCTTTCGGGGGAGGGGATTGTTTCCTCATATGGGGATGTACCAGGCTCCGGAGCAGATCCGCGGCGACTCATCATCCATCCGCCAAAGCCTATAGCAATGGTGACGAACAGAAGGCTACAGACCGCCACTAAGACTTTGGGGAGGCGGGGAGTATACGTTGTTTTGGGGATGCTTTTTTCATATTGGAGGATGTTGATGCGGGTCTTAAGGTTGGCGTAATCAAAATCGACATCTCCTGCTTTTTCAATCTGCTCAAAGAGAAATGCTTGATCTTTCTTTTTGCTTTTTTTCATATCCAATGGGCTCCTTTCTCTCGGCGGAAGGCGGCGAGGGCTCGGTGGTAGATGGTTTTGACGGTGGAAGGCTTTATGGACAGTGCATTACCGATGGCAGGGAAGGTCTCGCCCATGACGGCGTGACGCAACACGATATCCAAGGCTGTGTCGTCCATGCAAGAGGCCATGTCACGGACAAGCTCTCGGTAGCGGAGAGAAGCACCGAGATTCTCGCTGTCCGGATCAGGGATAGAAAGGAGTGCTTCGGCTTCTTCGTCGGTGGTGGACAGGGTGTCCAAGTGCCGCCGCTTCTGCCGCAAGTGATTCAGAGATGCGTTTTTGGCAGACACGGTCAAATAGTATTTGAGCCCGCGACCTTGAGGATCAATACCATCCAAGTGATTGAAAAAATTAACGAATACATCGTTGGTGACAAGGCATATATCGTCATCATTTTCAAGATATTTCCCGCATACAAAAGCCACAAGCTTGATGTAGGTATTGTAGATTTCCTCAAATGCGCTATTGATCTCGTCTGCTTGCCCTCGTTTTACTGCTTGCAAAAGGCGGCTGAAGATGCGATGATCTTGATGCTCGTCAGGGATCGAGGTGAAGGGGGATTTATCCACGCATAGGTCGCCTCCTTTCGAATGGAGCTTTGAAAAGGTACCTTCATTTCAATAAGACACCGAACGAGAGAGAAAGGTTTCAGAAAAATGAGAATTTTTGAAATGCAAATTGTTGTTTGTAGGGGTACGGTGGGGGGAAACTTTTTGCAAAAAGTTTCCCCATCCCCCCTTCAAGAACTCTTAAAACAAATTCATATTGATGAAAGTTTTTAGAGTTCCAAGAACCTTTTTTCAAGCGTTGCTTGCAACGCGAGGTTCATTGGCGGGGTTCAGGGACAAAGCCCCTGATAAATAACAATTTTCACGCTGTCTATGTCACATAAGAAGAACCACATCGTCACCGACATGGTTCGTTTGGGGGTTAATTGATTCTTGTGATGGCATTTGCCGTTACAAAATTTTCCATATTATAGACAATTAGAATGCGATCACAGCCATAAGTCTCAGCGTATTCCGAAAGGTTTGTCATGCCTCCCGAAAGATCTACCATCACCAAATCAAAATGTCTGGCAAGGAAGGGGGCAAGGGAGGACGCGAAGGAATCGCGGGCGATTAAAAGGCGAGGACGGTCGGTCGGATGATCTCCTTCGTAGGTTACCGTCAGCAAACGGTTCGTACCACTCATGAAAGCGCCGTACTTGTCCTTTTTTTCAAAGTAGGTCTTATCGACAAAACCCGTCATGATGGTGTCGCCCTTGTCATTTCGAACGACATATTGGCTATCATCTGCCATGGTGGCGTAGGTCAGCGTGTCGGGAAGAATGAAAGATAAGCCCGCGCGGGACCAAGTGGTACCATAGAAATTCTCCACGGCATGAATCTCAAAATTCTCGTAAGGGATGATTTCGTGGGTTAGCCCCCATTCGGTCATGATGGCTCTGTAGGCGGTATAGGCACCCAACGTAGTCCAATGATGATCCGTGCGGAAATAGACATATTCTCCCGCATCGTACATCTTGCGAAGTTCCGGCAGAAGATCCACGCTGTGAACGCCCTTTTCCGATAAATAACCGTGGAGGGTATCATGCAAGGCCTGTGATATGCTTTTCGGATAATCGAAAGCCGAAATGGTCACGTCCAGTGTACGCGGAGCAGGCAAAAGCGTGACGGGAACAGCTACGGTTTGTGTCAGGCGCCCCAATACTTCGGCGGCATTGCGAAGATGGACTTCATTATGATAGTCGGTATCTTCTGCGCGCTCGGTGAGGCTGATATAGGTGTCAAACTTGCGAACAGCCAACTGGCCGTCTTTGCCAACCAACACGCCGTTGGCTTCTCCCCGTCCCAAAGCCAAATGCGTAAGACTTCCTAATGTCAGCCACTTGTCTCTGAAAGGGAATTGATCGGTAAAGTAGGAATTGAAATCTTCGGACAGTTCTCCTTCAATAACTTTATCCGGGGTAACAGTGGGGAAATTGGAGAGAACACGGTTTTCGTTTTCGGAGAACGCTTTATCGGGAATTACCCAAAATGCCACAGCGAGGCTACCAACAACAGCGAGGAACAAAACGACGGCCAGAATATGGGATATTTTTTTCATGGTTTTGCTCTCCTTGTTAGAAATTGAAATAAAGGAACGGACTGTAAGTGCCGCTGACCATGGCCGCAATAGACAGTATCAAAACCAAGATCATCAGCACAGGCTCCAGAAGGGTTAAGCCTGCCCACTTTTTCTTGATTTTGCCCCATAAACGGGCAGGCAAGGGCGTGGCAGCGATAACACCGATCAAAAGCAGAGGCAGGGCGCGCAATACCTCGTAACCCACTGCGGCGGGAGCGATGGCAACCGTGCCCACACCTACCAAGGATTGAAGGATGACCCACACCTCTGAGAGATCCGTGTGGTCGAAGATCATCCAGCCGATGCCGACCAAAACCAGAGCCCAAATATGACCCAAGGCGGCGGTCACCTTATTTTGTCCGAAGAATTTCAGCAATACTGTTTTTTCCAGTACCAGAAGGATAAAGTAAAAGATGCCCCAAAGGACGAAATTCCAAGCCGCGCCGTGCCAAAAGCCTGTGAGCAACCATACAACGGCCATGTTGAAAATCTGACGTCCCAGCCCCTTGCGATTACCGCCCAAGGGAATATAAACGTACTCGCGGAACCAAGAGGAGAGAGACATATGCCAGCGCCGCCAGAAATCGGTGATACTGGAGGCCAAATAAGGATAATTGAAGTTTTCGAGAAACTCAAAGCCGATCAAGCGGCCAAGACCAATGGCCATATCGGAATAGCCTGAGAAGTCGAAATAAATGTGCAGGGTGTATGCCGCCATCATGACCCATGCTCCCAGCACCGAAGGTTCAAACTCTCCCGATGTGCCTAAATAAGCATACAAAGCGGCAAATGCGTCACCCAGCAACAGCTTTTTTGCAAAGCCAACGGTGAAACGGTGCACGCCCGAGGCAAACTTGTCCATCGTGTGCTCTCGCTCGGTCAGTTGATCGTTGACGTCACGGTAACGTACGATAGGGCCCGCGATGAGTTGAGGAAACAGTGCCACATATGTGCCAAAAGCCACATAATTTTTTTGGGTTTCGGTATGCCCACGATAGAGGTCAATAGAATAGGACATGATTTGGAACGTGTAGAAAGAAATACCCACGGGTAAGGTCAACCCTTCGATGGGCTTGAAGATAGACGACAGACCGGGGATTAAGGCAAGATTCTCGATAAAGAAATTGGTGTACTTGAAGAACAGAAGCCAAATCAGGTTTAGTCCGATAGAAAGGATCAGCCAACGGCGAGCGCGAGGCTTATCCGTCTCGCAGTACTTGCCGATGGGATAGCCTGTCAGGTAGGCCACCGTCACCGAGAACAGCATGATGAGGATGTAGATGGGCTCCTCCCACCCGTAAAACAGCAGGCTCAACGCAAACAACGCCCCGTTGCGTAGCTTGAACGGGACGAGATAATATAGGACAAGAGCCAGCGGCAGGTAACCGAATAAAAAGAGGGGGGTTGAGAAAACCATGACAACTCCTTGGGAAGCGTAATATGGGGGGACACGGAAGTCCCCCCTCTTTTATGGACTTAGGGGCAACAACAGCTTCGTAACGCGGATGACATCACCGGCACCCATGATAACGATGACGTCTCCGGGCTGAGCTTCTTGGAGAATACGCTTGGCAGCGGCGGTAGGAGATGGACAATACACGGCTTTATCTCCGATGGATGCGGCTAATAGGCCCGAAGAAACTCCACAGGTATCCGTTTCACGGGCGGCGTATATATCAATGAGAATGACATGATCAGCCGCGTCAAAGGCGGATAGGAATTGGTTATAAAGCTGAGCCGTTCGGCTGTATGTATGAGGCTGGAAGGTACAGATGAGGCGTCCGGGGGTGCCGTCTCCGCGAGGGGTGCACAGATATTTAGCGCCCTCTAAGGTAGCCTTGACCTCGGTGGGGTGATGGCCGTAATCATCATACACCATGACACCGTTTACTTTCCCTTTGGGTTGCATACGGCGATCGGCACCCACATAATGCTCCAATCCTTCCATAACCGAAGCACGGTCGATTCCGCAGGCATCTGCTGCTGCGGCGGCGGCAAGACAGTTATAGATTTGGAAGCGGCCGGGAACCGACAGCTGCACTTTTCCCCAAACTTTTCCGTGTGCCACGATGGAAAAGCTGGGATATCCGCTGTCCATGGACACATTTTTCGCATGGAAATCTGCTTTGGGATTGTCGATGGAGAAGGTGACCAAATGCCCCGTGTTCTTAGCTTTGAGAGCACGGCGGGCAGATTCCATGATCTCTGGATCATCCAAATTGACCACAGTGACACCGCGAGGCCCTGTCAGGGAGGCAAATTTGGCAAAGGAGGTGCGAATCTGCTCCATATCCTTGAAGTAGTCCACGTGCTCCAGCTCCGCGCCCAAAAGAATGGCTACGGTAGGGTGGAAATCAAGAAAGGAATCCATGTATTCGCAAGCCTCGAAGATAAAATGCTCATCGCCGCCAATGCGGTATGCGCCGCCCATGGGCGGGTAGACCGCGCCGCTCAAAATGGTGGGATCTGCATCGGCGTCCATGAAGATTTGGGCGCACATAGAGGTGCAGGTGGATTTGCCGTGCATTCCTGCCACGCCCACGCGGCGGCGGTAGCGTGTCATCAAAAAGCCAAGAAAATCCGAACGCGACACACAGGGGATCCCCCGTTCGTGGGCAGCTACATATTCGGGATTGTCGGAAGAGATGGCCACGGTATATACCACAAGACCGCAATCCTCTCCGAGATTATCTGCGCTGTGCTCGTAATAAATATCAATACCCTCGGCGCGAAGCTCTTCGGTAACGTCGGTACGGGAGCGGTCGGAGCCTGCCACAGCATACCCTGCTTGGGCTGTCAATAAAGCCAAGGAAGACATCATCACACCGCCCACACCGATGAAAAACACCGATTGCGCGTCATTCATATATTCACCGATCCGTTTGGGACCGTCGTGTGTATTATTGACAGACATAAGGCTCCTTTCTACGGCCGATTTTCTTGGAAGAGAGCGGCGCGTTGAATGATAACAAGGAAAATTTGGTATATATCGCTCACAAATATGAGCAAAACAGAGAAATATCGACTCGAAATTAAGCTATTTTGAATAAAATTCACGCAAAAATACCTTTTTCATTGAATAGCGATCACAAAGGGAGATTATAATAGTACTATCCAAAATAAGGCAAAGAAGAAAATCAAAAATATCAACATCAACAAATGGAGGAAGAATATGCAAATCACCGATGTGAAAGTCAGAAAGCTTTTTGAAGAAGGCCCCATGAAGGCCGTTGTGTCCGTAACCTTTGACGGTCAGCTGGCAGTTCATGATATCAAGGTTATCAATGCCCGCGATAAATTCTTTATCGTTATGCCCAGCCGCAAGAATCCCGATGAAACCTACCGCGATATTGTACATCCCATCAACGCGCAGTTCCGCAGCACCTTGGAGAGCGCAGTAATCGCGGCTTACGAGGAGGCTCTTGAGCAGGCTGCCGCCGAGGAGTTGGAGGCATCCTACGAGGAGCCTACGGTGGAAATGGCAGAATAAAGTCCATCCAAATCCAAGACCGAGTACGCTCGGTCTTTTTTGTTGCCGTAAAGCTAAGGTTTAAATCTTGATTTGACCGTGACCGAACAGGGGAACACCATCCTTGATGGTCAGGGTGCCGAAGCTATGGGGAGAATAACCCAGACTTCCGGGGTTGAAGAGGTGTAACGGCTTATTCAAGGATATGCCGAAATTGTTCTCTGCGTTCTCGGGAGAGAGAAATATATCCAGAGGTTCGTGTGTATGCCCAAAAATCACAGCATCGGCATTTTCACGAACCGCTTGCGCTATGATTGTTCCCAGCCCGTGTTTGACACCGTAGCGGTGGCCGTGGGTTACAAAGAGTTTTACGCCATCGGCATTGAGGGTTAATTGATCCTCGACATCTCCCATGTGGGGGATATAGCTCCAATCGCAGTTGCCGCGCACAGCGTAGAGGGGAGAGAGATACGTGCCTGAATCAAAATCTCGCAGGCCATCTCCGCAAAATATGATCAGGTGAGGGCGGACGAGCCCTTTGACTTTTTCGATCAGATCGTCCCTTCCGTGGGTATCGGACAGGATCAGGATCTCGTTTTTTGCCATTTTCGCCTCCGTACAATTTCCTATCTTATAGTATATCACGAAATTTGCATTTTGTCCATTGTTTTTTAAGAAATCACACAAATTTTCTGTCAAGCATATGATGGAACACATCATGGCCTTTTCAAATGGCGATGTGTGATGAAGGAGGTGTGTTTTATGCAGTTGGATAAACAAAGTCTGAATCGTTTGATTGCCTTGAATGATGACCAGCTACGCATGGTATTGAAGGGGCTGATCCGTGAGTATGGTATTGATCCCCAAGCGATCCCATTGGAACAATTTGACATGAGCAAGCTCCGCGAAGCATTGGCGGGAGCAACAGAGGCTGATGTGCAAAAGTTCGCGGCCATGCTCTCGGGTGGCGATATGGGGGGGAGGAGGTAGATCCATGGATGAGCGGCAAAGTTCATCCTCGGTGGGTGATGTTTTGGAGCGGCTGATCAGCGAAGCTGAGGCGCAGGGGAAGAGAGAGGATATTCCATCGGAAGGCATCGCACAAGAAGGGGATTCCCCCCGTTCATCTCCTGCATCGGGGCAAAATCCTTTGGGCGCATTACTGGCTAACCCCGCGCTCCTATCGGCGCTTCCGAGACTTTTGCAGGGCATTTCGGGGGGGAGCGCTCATACATTGGGAGATGCAGGGAAAAGCGCGGCAGATGCTTCTCCCCCTCCCGCCAAAGCGGTGATTCCGGATCGCCATACGGCTCTGCTCTGTGCCATTAAGCCGTATTTGAGCACTTCCAGACGAGATGCCGTGGAGCACCTCCTTCAGTTGTGCCGTGTGTGGGATACGTTTCAGCGCATGGGAGTGAGCCTCCCCGCACTTCTGTCTTCTTCAAGTAGTGACACCTCTCATGATAGAAAGGAGGGATAAGGATGTACAGTAGATTCAACGATATGTCCTCCTTTCTGTCGGGAGCGCGGCGAGAGCCCTCGTACCGTCAATCGGTGCGAATACCCCCCAATTATCACGGCACCGCCATTGGTGCGACTCCCCCGGACGGTGTTCCTCCCGCCACCGAAGGCGTGGTATTACCGCCGATACAAGAACAGGCGTCACCTACCGATGTGTTGTCTGAGGATACTTTTTCTATAGCCGATGCGTCTGAGAGCCACACGGAAGATACACCGGTGGCAGTCTCTGCGGCCGTTTCGGGGGGCAAAGGACTGTGGGACAGATTTCCTTTTGGCCATGGTTTTGGATTTGAGGAGTTGCTTTTGTTGGGACTCATCCTGTTTTTGCTTCGGGAGGGTGGTGAAGACGGGAAAAATCAAGAGGAAAACGATCTAAATATGACGATTTTTTTGCTGGGCGCCTTATTGTTTTTGGGATAAGCATCAAAAACGGATCCCCGACCCATTCCGTCGGGGATCCGTTTGTTCATTGTACCTCGGGGATGCCGTTCTTGCAAATGCTGCGAAGATTGGTGGCAATGAGACCCAAGCACTCATACATCGTTTTACGATCTTCTTCAGACATACCTTGGGTGGCCATATTCACGGCAACGCTTGCCGCGTGGTCAACCTGCTCGGCAATAACACGACCGCTGTTGGTCAGCTTTAACTTGGCGCGGTAAAAAGTATCCTTCGCGCTGACACGAGTGACAAGTCCCTTGTGCTCCAGCTCGGATATCACCCGGGAAATGGCGGCTTTATCCTTGTCGCACACTTCGCAAAGCTGGGTGGCAGTCAATCCGTCGGGATTGTGATTCAAGGCGGTGAGATACAGGGCATAGGATCCCTTCAAATTGTGCTTGATCATTTCGTCGCGCTGAATCTTTAAGATGTCACGGTAAACGCCGTAGATGGCAGCGGAAAACTGTTCAAAACGTGTTGTCATTGCGGCTCCTTTAATATAATAAGATATATACTTTATTATACACCATTTCGGTTGACTTGTCAACAACAAAAACGTAAAAACTGATATTTTGTCGAATTATACATATGCAAAACACCGCCTTTTCAGGCGGTGTTTTGATGGTTTATGCGCTTATTTGCTTGCTTTTTTAGTGACTAGCTTGATAACCAGTAGGGTAGCGATCATCAGCGCTATACCGATGGGCAGGCAAATGAGCCAGTTTTGCACAAAGCCTGCGATGATAAAGCATACAAAGGATACAGCGGCCACCGTGATGGCGTAGGGGAGCTGGGTAGACACGTGGTTGACGTGATTGCATTGAGCGCCTGCGGAGGCCATGATGGTGGTATCCGAGATGGGAGAGCAGTGGTCACCGCAGACAGCGCCAGCCAGACAAGCGGAAATACCAATGACCATCAGCTCAGGAATGGAGCCGTCAGCACCCACCTCAAAGAGGGCGGTGACGATGGGGATAAGGATACCGAAGGTACCCCAAGAGGTGCCTGTGGCGAAGGCAAGGAAACAAGCCACAAGAAAAATAATGGCGGGTAGGAGCATGGTCAAACCCGAAGCCGCACCCTCCATGAGGTCGTGAACGAACACAGCGGCACCCAAGGTACTGGTCACGCCGTTGAGGGTCCAGGCGAAGCAAAGAATAAGGATGGCAGGTACCATGGCGCAGAAGCCCTTGGGGAGACTTTCCATAGCATCCTTGAAGGAGATAACACGGCGAACGATGAGATAAATGAGTGTAAATACAACAGCTACAGCAGAGCCCAAAGCTAAGCCTGTGGAGGCGTCACATTCCGCGAAGGAATCTACAAAAGAAACACCGTTAAAGAAGCCGCCGGTATAGATCATGCCTGTGATACAACAAACAATGAGCATGACAACGGGAATGAGGAGATCCAAAACATGGCCGCGGATGTTTTCCTCGGCCTCTTCGCCACCGGAGTGACGCTCGCCCTCGGAGAAGATATCACCGTTCATGGCATTCATCTCATGACGCTTCATGGGGCCGTAGTCAAACTTCATGAGCGTGATAAACAGGATCATAACGATGGTCAAAAGGGAATAGTAGTTGTAGGGAATGGCCTTGATGAACAGAGAAAGACCGTTGACCGATACTACAACACCGGCCACAGCGGCGGCCCAGGAAGAAATGGGGGCGATCATACACACGGGAGCGGCGGTAGCATCAATGAGGTAAGCCAGCTTGGCGCGGGAGATATTCTTGCTGTCAGCCACGGGACGCATGACGCTACCCACGGTGAGGCAGTTGAAGTAGTCATCCACAAAAATCAGAACTCCAAGGGCGAAGGTAGCGAGCTGTGCGCCCACGCGGGTCTTGACGTGGGTTTTCGCCCAGTTACCAAAGGCGCGAGAGCCGCCCGCCTTGTTGATGAGGGCCACGATCATACCTAAAAGAACAAGGAATATGAGAATACCCGCATTCCAAGCATCGGCTACAGAACCGATGAAGCCATCGCTGACGATGGTGGTGAGGGTGCCGACCACATCAAAGTCAGTAGCCAGCAGAGCACCCGACAGGATGCCGAGGAACAGGGAGGAGAAGACTTCCTTGGTGATCAAGGCCAGGATGATGGCGATAACGGGGGGGAGAAGTGCCAAATAGGTGGCATAATAGGGAGTGGAGACGGTAGAGAGCTCTTCAAGATTGCCGCCGTCAGCGACATAGGTATCCACCTGCTCCGCTGTCATGACGAAGCCGTCAGCGTCCATGTACTGACCCACCGTGCCGTTGTCCACGATGATGGACAGCACCACGAACAGCACCAGCATGATGGCAATGATGACCGAGTTGAGAATGATCTTGCGTTTCATGTTTTCTTTCCTTTCTTTTGGCAGAGGAAAAATAAAACGGGAGCCGCAAAACGCACGGCTCCCATAAAAACCCCAAGAGAGTTATGATCCGATAGCGCTCCACAGAACTCTGTGACAGTCTGCGGGATGTTCTCTCGCAGCCCAACACGCCTCGCCCGCGGCGGCGAGACCCGTTTCGGCGATCTTTCCTTTCGGATGGCGGTTCCGCACCGTTTTACCCATCCTACTCTTAAAGACCGCACCTCTATCCATTATGATGACAATATTATATATAATGCTACATGATTTGTCAATAGGTTTTATCGAAAAAAGGATGAGAAATTGCATCCTTCACCGCCCCTCGGATATAGGGCAGATCCTTGCGGATATGCTCGCATCCATTGGGCACCCAGTCCACGGTATCGGGGTCCATCCCGCAGAGGGTCTGCGCCCAGGTGAGGGCGGCGGCGTAGCGGCCGTGGTCGAGGGACAGATGGAAGCCGTCACGGGTCAGGGTGTCTCCCAAAGGAGTAGCGCGGAGATGTTGAATGACCATTCCCACAGGAATGATCCCCACATAGGCGGGATTGGGCAGGATCTCGGATCTCACCGCGCTCATAATGGACTGATACATGGCGACCTGATCACAGCCGTAGCGAGGAAACGCGGGGTGGGTGCTGTCTCCTTGATAAGCCCAGGTCATGTGCCAGAATATCTTAGCGTCGGGACTCCGCTTATGGGTGTTCACGTAGTCGATGACTTCACCCTGACGGGCGTATGTCTCGGGCAGACCGCTGTCGTGGCTTGCCTGCTGGAGGGTGATGATATCCCAGGCCTCGTCCAGAAGTCCGTCGGTGAGGGACTGGTCGGGAGTCTGATGCCACACGCCGTCGGTGTTTTTGAGATAAATATAGGTGTGGGCATTATCCTTGATGTTTTGCGCGTGGAGATCGACGGGACAGCCGCCGATGAACAGGTCACCGAGGACGACTTCTTCCACACCGCCCGCATGGAGGACGTGCCACAGATATTCCATGGCGTCGATGGAGAAGCTGTTGCCGATGGCAAGGATTTTGATAGATCTTTTCATGTCGTTGCTCCTTTCTTATGAAAACGGAAGAGTTCAAATTGTTGTTTAGCGGAGTACGGCCAGGAGGAACTTTTTGCAAAAAGTTCCCCCTGGAACCCCTTCAAAAACCTTTAATAATAATCATTTTTTAAAGGTTTTGGGAGTTCCAAGAACCTTTTTGCAAAAAGGTTTTTGGTGGGGTCCAGGGGCAAAGCCCCTGGTAAACAACAATTTACACCCCTGCCAGCCTGTCCAGCCTCTTGTTGCGGAAATACAGAACGACGTCGGCGGCGACCATGGAAAAATTGAGGAAGTAGAAGAACAGCACGTACCACTTCTCCCCGATGGCGGCCATATACACGGGGTTGGTAAATTTCGCGGCAATACCCGCGATGTACCCCGCCTCAATGAGGATGAGGAACAAAAGACTTTTTCCTTTGGCGGTTCGGGCGTGATAGGACTTGTAGACGTTGAAGGGCCAGGACGCGCCAAAGCAAAGGATCATGATGATCTCAAAAATTTCGGACATGATGTACCTCCCAGATGTTTTATGCGTTGGGGATATTATAGCATAGTCGGGCGGGGATGTAAAGGGGATCTTACCCTTTTGAGTTGCTCATGAAGGCGGAATTTTTGCGGTATTGCAGGGGTGTCATACCAAAGGCCTTGGTGAAAAATGAAATGAAGCGGCTGCAGCTTGAAAAATTATTGAATCTGCTGACTTCCTCAATGGTGTAGTCGGTTGACACGAGCATTTGTTGGGCATGATGAAGCCTTGTGGACAAAATATATTGATAGGGGGATTGGCCCGTGAATTTTTTGAAGAGCTTGGTAAAGTGATAAATGCTGTAGTTTTCTCTTTCTGCAAGCTGTTCGACGGAGAGATTCCGCTGGTAGTTTTCGTGAATAAACGCAATTGTCTGTTCAATGGCGGCAGGGACCTTTTTTTCTTCACCCCATAATTGATAGCGGGCGATCGTATGAAGAAAAGCCCCCAAAAGCTCCGATATATGCAGATCGTCTGAAAGGGTGTGCGTACTCAAGAGGGGGATCAAATGATTGTAGAAACTGTAGATCGGCTCAGGATTTTCGGGATGCAGGAAAAAAAGACCGTCAGCGCATACGTTACGGAAAAATTCACGGCATCCATAGCCTCTGAAATGGATCCACAAAAACTGCCAGGGCGCGGATCGGCTACAGTAGAAATGGGGTTCCATACAGTCTAAAATGACCAGATCCCCCGGGCGCAAGGTCTGCTCCCGCTCGCCGCAGCGCAGGTATCCCTCACCCGATTGGGTCAAGCACAGAAAAAAAGTGTCGTAGCCGCAACGGTCGGTGAAATACCGCTCTCCTTGTGCGTTGATCCCCATGGATTCCACGTAATGAGGGAGCAGCGTATGGTTCGCGTTCCCGATATAGCTGATAATGCGATCCTGAATACCGTCAGGCTGGTGCTTCAGATATTGCATGACGACCTCCCATAACAAGAATCGTATATTATTCGCCGCAATGACGCAAGAATAAGATACCAACGATTTCACGTTTGTGCTATAATTATATCATAAAAAGATCTTTGGGTCAAGTGAAATACACAAAATATCCGACGGTTTTGACCGTGGAAAGGGGATTTTATGAAACGTTCAGATCTCAATCGAAAAAAGCAATTTCGTGTATGGCTTGCGGTGCTTGCGGGCCTACTGACGGTGACAACGCTCCTCTGTGCTTGTACGAAGCCAAAGGATCCCGCTGTGACCGAGGCGTCCACGACGGTACCCTCCCATGAAACCTCAAAAGAACCATCCGAAAGCGAGACGAATGAAATGATGCCACAGGAAACCACCAAAGAACCCGAAACCACCCTTGAGACCGAGACGATTTCGGATGCGTCCGAGGAGACGACGGCTACCGAGCCAACCGAGCTGTCCTACACATGGAGCAATCCTGTGAGCTATGACGACAGCGAAAACGTGGAGCATCTGCGCGACCCCTTTATTCTCAAGGTGGGAGATGTCTGGTACATGACGGGCACACTGCCGCCTTACGGTATGGAGGCCGATCAGGCAGACAGAACCAAGGGGGTTCCGCTTTATAAGTCGGACGATCTTTTGACGTGGGACTTTGTGGATTACATCATCGAAACACCCCTTGAAGCAGAAAACAAATGGTACAGCGAGCGCTTCTGGGCGGCAGAGCTGTTCTGCCATAACGGTAAATATTATGT
>SVTB01000045.1 GCA_015064015.1 Oscillospiraceae bacterium
GTGCGTCGCGATGGGAGTTGGGTTCTGAGGGAGAACCGTAGGTTCTATCCCTCAGCGGCGCCTCTTTTGTAACTTTTCTCTCGACGAGGAGAGAAAAGTTAGTAAGTTAAACAACAATTTACCGTTGCATATTCCATCGCGGTATGTGTTTGGCGTAGGATGTGCTACCCCGAGCCAGAGCCTCACCGCAGGTAGTAAACAACAATTTATTTTTAAATAACCCCCCAGAGGTGAATTATGTCTATTCTTCCCCATCGATTGAAAGAGGCCATGTCCATTCGCGGCATCCGTGCCACCGCCTTGGCAGAAGCCACCGGTCTTTCCAAAGCTCGCATCAGTCAATATACGCACGGTGTCTATTCCCCCAATGGCGATGCTCTTTGCCGTCTTGCCAACGCATTGTCTGTTTCCGAAGCATGGCTTTTGGGAAAATCCGATAGGATGGAGCCACAACTCACCATTCTCCCCGAGGGTTTGGAACGAGTTCGCTACCGACCTTTTCCCGTATTGGGTGATATTGCCTGCGGTGCGCCTTTGTTGGCGGTTGAGCAAATGGACGAATTCATCTCTGCACCCGAGGATACCGACGCGGATTTTATTCTCGTTGCCAAAGGCGACAGTATGATCGACGCCAGAATCTTTGACGGGGATGAGGTGTTCATCAAGCATACCGACATGGTCAATAACGGAGAGATCGCCGCCGTCATTTTAGACGATGAGGCAACTCTCAAAAAATTCTTTTACTATCCCGAAGAAAACCGTTTGGTACTTCAGCCCGCCAACCCCAAGTACGATCCCATGATATATCAAGATGAGGACTTGAACCGTGTTCGTATCGTGGGACGCGCGGTGTCGGTGCTCAGCAAGCTGAATTGAGGTAAGTTCATACGAAAGAAGGCTATCAATGCGTTCACAATGCAGACGAGCACCTCCTTCCCTACGATGGCCATATAGTCTTCACCTGCATTGCCAACGCCATCAGAAAAGCGTCCGAATCGGCAAGCCTCTTCGCACCATGATCGACAACCCTTGATTGTCGAAATTTGTCACATAAAAATCCCCCGCCTCATAGACTATCGTGAGGAGAGGGATTTCTGCGTTTCGCTCCTCCTCATATAAAAATCCACAAGGAGGAATATCATGGCCATCTTTACCAATCAGGCATTTTTGTCTTATCGAAATAATGTCACGGCATCCAATATCGTCACGGGTGAGATCAGGGAGGTGCTGACCGCCGCCAAAACTGCTGTCACCGAGACTTATACCGCAGGCGATACGCTGGCATATGTAATCAGCTTGGTCAACACGGGCGGAAGCACCCTGACCGATCTTACGGTGACAGATAACCTTGGTGCCTATCCCTTCGGCGGCGGAACAGTTGTGCCGTTGGACTACGTGGAAGGCTCTGTGCGCTATTTTATCAACGGCGTGTTACAGCCCGCTCCAACCGTCGCCTCCGTCTCTCCTTTAACCGTCACAGGTCTTTCCCTGCCCGCAGGCGGTAACGGCTTTTTGATCTATGAAGCCACTGTCAACAGTTTTGCTCCCCTGGATGTAGACGGAGCCATCCTCAATACCGCTACAGTTACCGGAATGGGTGTTCCCGCGCCTATCACCATCACAGAAACGGTGACCGTAGCCCCCGCCGCTCTGTTGAGCATCAGCAAAGCCATCGACCCTGTATCCGTCGTGGACAACGAACCCCTCACCTATACCTTTGTCCTGAGAAATTTTGGCAACACCGCTACCGTTGCCACCGATGACGTAACCGTGACCGACACCTTTGACCCTATCCTGAATCCCATCACCGTTACCTTGGACGGCGTGACACTCACCGAGGGCGTGGACTACACCTATGATGAAAACACCGGTGCTTTTGCCACCGTTCCCAGACGAATCACCATCCCCGCCGCCACCTATACGCAGGACCCCACGACAGGAGAATGGGCGGTCAATCCTGGAACCGTTACCCTTACCGTGGTAGGTACCGTATAGCCGTTTCACTCTCTGTCCATGTTTAAAGCAATTTTCCGCATCAAAAAATCCGTATCTGCCGTTGGCAGATACGGATTTTTTGAATTGCTATATATGATTTCCTTAAAAATCAAGATTCAGTATTTTCCGTGTTGTCATCACAAGGAACAAGGCGATAGCGGGGATTGCGCACCAAAACGCCCTCCTCGGTAATCACCAGCTCGACATCCTTTCCGAATTGGAAAAGCGCACGCATTTCCTTGGGAATCACCAAACGTCCCAGTTGGTCAATTTCTTTGATCACACCAATTCTCTTATCCATGGTGTCCTCCTTATTTTTTTACATGATGATTTCGGCGTGTATCTACAGCGCGCAGAATCATATATCCCACCATCCATGCAGCACTTTGCGCCAAAGGTAGCAGCAAGCACCAGAGGATATGAAGTCCGGACCCCAAGGCAACGGCCAAGGTAGCCACACAGACGCATACCATAAGAATACCTATCCAAAAGCCTCGATAATGTCGCTTGGGAATGTATCCCGCAAAATAAACGGTCAACTGGGTCCACAAAAGAGACAACGCGCAGAAATATGCCATATCTCCGCGTGCAGATCCTTCCGTCAATCGGGTTACAAGCGAAATCGTGTAAGGTACGACACAGGAAGCGGCGGTCAGGATCATTTCAGCCTTTCTTCGCATCACATACACCTTGGGATTCATGCACCCTTCTCTGTTTCCGGAGGGATTTTTCTCGGGAAGATCACAGCGGGTATAACACATCACAGCCAAAGCATCCATTACAAAACCCGACAAAAGCAGGATCGGTGCTTGCAAACAGGCAACGCCTGTCATGAGAGGAAGTGCTAACATCAAAATGCGAAGGATAGATGAAAGCAGTACAAAGCGGAAGGACATAGTGAGTCCCAAGGCCATCTGTCCCGATGCCAACAGCGCGCGGCGAATACCGCAGACGCCTCCTCCGTGTGCACCGCAACGGCGAAGCAGGACATGAGCGTGACGGCGGGAAAGATCGTCCGAAGTATCACTATCGGGCTGACCGTCAGGCAAAGATGCGGCGGCACCACTGACACGGGGGATATCGTCTGCTAAGGTGTCCTTCAAAGGAATGGGAAGGCAAGCGAATGCGATATCCGCCGCCTCCAAGATGGGTCTGTCTGCGGATTCCACCGAAAACACGCCCACACATCCGCCTTTTTGACGGACGGCCTCCATGTAGTCCAAAACCTGTTCCGTGGTACAGTTGACAAAGCTCCGTGCATCGCTGTCCAAAAGCTCCGAAAAATCAGCATCGGGATGTCGGGCAAGATCTACAAAGGCGGTGTTTTGGCGCAAGGAGGTATCCTTCAATATTTTAACATCCTCACGCAAATGATCGCGCAGGAAGGAGAGTACACGAACGCCCCGCGCCTCCAAATCCTTGATACAGCCGGCGGTTTTCCGGGAACCTTCCACCGACAGAATTACCGCACCCTCTAAAATCCGCCCCACTTCACTTTCTGATATCAAAAATTGAAGTCGGAAACCTTTTTCATAGGCTTGCTCAACAAAGCCTTGCCAAAAGTCGGGAAAAGCGGTTTTCATAGGGATCAATCCTTCTTCACTACGGGATGCGTCGCACTCGCCGGCGAATCGAGGATCCTCTACAAGATACAGGGTCATGGGGGGGCATTGATTGCACAGAACCTCTACGGCGTCCCCTTTGGCTTCGGCTCGGTTCAAACGGAGCAGAAGTGCCTCGGTATCGACAGATGTCCACTCGCACAAGCGACGTGACAGTTCCTCCAGGGTAGGTAGATATCCGTAAAGGCCTTTCTTGAGTCTGTCAGCTTGTCCCACCGAAAGAAGGTACATCTTTTCCGAAAACAGGATGGCTGCTTCGTCCACGGGCGGATGATCCAACGGATACACACGGCCGCAGGTAGCGACGTAGCGGGGATGGGGTACGCCGTCATGCAGCGCGGCACTTCCCATGAGGATCAGATGATCCATTTTTTCTAATGTTTCCAATGTTTCGGGAACGCGGATATCCACAGCGCTGTCTCTGTCGGGATCTTCGGTCGATGTAAGCATAGCTGCTGTGTAGTGATGCCCCGCCAAAAGCAGTGTGTGTTCGGTAAGGCTCAAGATCGCCGGTAGAAGAGCAGACAGAAAAATATCCAAAAAGCCATAGCGGTTTCCCTTGGCCAGAATGCCCAAGGCTGTCAAGGGTATCACAGACACCGCCAAAATCAAATTGATTTTCGAGAGTATTTTTCGTAGATCTTCAAGAAACGCGGGTGAAGCGGCAGGGTGTGGCGAAGGCATTTTGGAAATAAGCCCTCCCAAATGCGTTTTGGAAGATACCGCTACCACCAAAGCCTTGGCATAGCCTCGGTGTACCACCCCTCCCGCGTACACCATATGAGGGGGAGAGTGACGATAGGAAGCAGCCTGATCCGTAGCATTGGCATCCTTCTCCAGAAGAAGAGTCTCTCGCTTGCGTTTGTCACCGTTCAGGGTACTTTCCATCACGCAGAAACGGCGAGTGGTGATCAAGCGGCCGTCTGCGGGGATCAAATCGCCGCGCCTCAAAAGCAGAATATCGCCAGGTACCAGCCGATCGCCTCGAATGCGGAACAGGCGGCGATTGCGGATAACTCGTGACAGGGGGACTTCTTCAGCCTGCATATCTGTTACAATGCGCAGAGCCTTATATTTTAAAATGACACATAAGACGCTGTATCCCACCATCATGATCAGGCACAAAAGGCCAATACCGGCACGGTTGAAAAACAAGGCTACCAAAGATACAGCCAAAAACAGCCACATCACGGGCTCTCTCAAAACAGGCTTGATGCAGGCGCTAATACCGGGATGCTGATTTTGAAACAGGCTGTCATCATCTCGTTCCGCCAAGCGTTTGGCGGCATCCTTGGGGGCGAGGCCGTTTTTGAGGTTGGTTCTAAAATAGGCTTCCAGTTGGGAGAGAGACGACTCTGCCGCGTTGAGGGTAGACCTTTTTTTCTGTCTATCCCCATCGGAAGTAGAAGTATGGGTTTGATTTTGTGCAGGGGGCATAGAGCACCTCCAATTTATTTACATACAGACCACGGTCAGCTTATCTTCGTCCAGAATGAGCTTAGCTTGGGTAATGGCACGCTGATAATCGGCGATGATGGCTTCGGCCAACTGATCCTCCACGTGACGGCGGATATAACGGCGCATATTACGAGCACCAAAGCGGGCGGAATAGGATTCACGGGCCACGAAATCGGCAGATTCTTCGGTATAAGTGAAGTTGACGCCCTGCTCGGCCAGCGCATCCTTGAGCTCATTCAAAAGGATACGAGCAATGGCTACGAAATCCTCTCTGCTCAAAGAGCGGAAGGTGATGATCTCGTCCACGCGGTTGATAAACTCGGGGCGAAGAAAGCTCGACAACGCCTTCATGGTGGCATCCTCGTTCATGTTGTCAGCGTCCGAAAAGCCGATGGTCGCTGTAGAGCGATCCGAACCGGCATTGGTGGTCATGACAATGATGGTATTCTCAAAATTGACAGTCTTGCCGTGAGCATCCGTGAGGCGGCCGTCATCCAAAATCTGAAGCATGACGTTAAGGACATCGGGATGAGCCTTTTCGATCTCGTCAAAGAGCACCACGGAGTAAGGCTTGCGGCGCACCTTTTCGGTGAGCTGACCCGCATCGTCGTAGCCCACATAACCGGGAGGCGACCCAATGAGACGAGATACTGAGGCCTTTTCCATGAACTCGGACATATCCAAACGGATAAGGGTTTCAGGGGAATGAAACAGATCTGCGGCCAGGCGCTTGACAAGCTCTGTTTTGCCCACGCCCGTGGGGCCGGCGAAGATGAAGGACACCGGCTTTCTTTTGGCACTAACACCTGCTCTGTTGCGCTTGACGGCACGAGCCACAGCATCCACAGCAGCATCCTGACCGATGATATGCTGCTTGAGGCGGTCGGACAAGCGATCCACCTGCTCAAACTCATTTTCGGTGATGGTCGTGGCGGGAATGCCCGTCCACACCTCGATGACCTCAGCCAAATGGGCGGGGGTCAGGGTGATGGCCTTGCAATCGGGCTCCAGTTCATTGAGCCTTGCGCTGAACTTCAGCTCGTCAGCCTTGATGCTTGCCAGCTCCTGATAACGGCGCTCTTCGGCTTTTTCATCTCCTGCGGCAGTCTCGGCATTTTCAATGGTTTCACGGCGGACTTTCAAATTCAAAAGCTTATCGCGAAGCTCGTAGGATTCATTGAGAGAAGCGCTGGAAAGGGACAGGTGAGCGGCGGCCTCATCCAAAAGGTCGATGGCCTTATCGGGAAGATAGCGGTCAGTGATATACCTCTCAGACATTACCACAGCCTTATACAGCACGCCCTGAGGGATACTGATGCTGTGAAAGCTTTCGTAGTAGTGTTTGATACCGCCCAGCATTTCCACGGCCTCAGCCACGGAGGGCTCCTCCACAGTGACAGGCTGAAAGCGGCGCTCCAGCGCGGTATCTTTTTCAATATATTTGCGATATTCCGTCAGCGTGGTAGCACCGATGATCTGCACTTCCCCGCGGGACAGGGCGGGCTTCAGCATATTGGCGGCATTAACGGCACCCTCAGCCTCACCCGATCCAACAATGTTATGCACTTCATCAATGAAGAGAATAACGTTCCCCTCGGACTTGACTTCGCCGAGAAGCCCCAGAATTCTCTGCTCAAACTGGCCTCTGAACTGAGTTCCCGCCACCAAGGCAGTCATATCCACCAAATACAACTCTTTATTTTTCAGCTTATAAGGAACATTACCGGCGGCAATACGGATGGCCAAAGCTTCTGCGATGGCGGTTTTACCCACACCCGGCTCACCGATGAGACAAGGATTGGATTTTTGACGACGGCAAAGGATTTGGACAGTTCTTGCCAGCTCACGTTCTCTGCCCACGATCCTATCCAGCTTCCCTTCTCTGGCGGCGGCAGTCAGGTTTCGGCAATAGGTTGTCAGATATTTCAGCTTGGGCTCGGTAGGCCTTTGCTGGCGGTTGTCTCCGGGACGGCGATTGCTTTTACCGTTATCTCGACGGGACGCAGGAGGATTGGGTCCCTGAGGGCGGTCAGGGCTAAGCTCTCCCATGGCCTCACCGAACAGGCGAGGCAGATCAATGGCGGGCGCGCCGCCGTCTTCGTTATCGTCATGATCGGAAGGGGTAATCATCTGGGTCATGCTATCCTCCATGGATTCCAGCTGCTCGGGGGTCATGCCCATCTGGCCTGCGATCCCTCCCAGCATATGATCCACGGGAAGACCGCCCTCTTTGGCGCATTTGAGACAAATGCCCTCGCTGACTCTCTCTCCGTTCTCCATTTTTGTTATAAAAACCACAGCTAACCGCTTGTGGCATCTTGCACACATTACCATTTGTAATCGGATTCTCCTTTCAGACTCATATGATCAAAGCATACTTGCCTACTATATATAATACCACAAACAATAGATAATGTCAAGAGAGAATGGAAGAAAAGAGCGTCGCGTATTCTCTTCCCCTTGACAAACTCATCCATTTTATGTATAATATTAGCATAATTATATATGGAGGTCAAAAATTTTATATGAAGTCCTTTAAGCAACTTCTCATTTCAGCTCTTGCCTGCGCTACCCTGCTGACTACCGTCGCCTGCACAGGTTCCAATCCCCCCGATGAAACGCTCCCTACTACCAACGCCCCTACCGAAACCATGGAAGAATCCGTAACCGACGCTTTTACTGAAGCACTTCCTGAGGATTTTGAAATCACAGAATCCAACGGTGAAGCGGCGGTGTTCACCCCCACGGGTTTGAAATACAAGGTTACAGGATATACCGGCCGCGATGCCGCGCATTTCGCCTTTGACAAAACCTTGACCGTTACTTTTCCCGAGGGCTCCTTCGCCGAGGCTTTTAACCGCTTCTCTATGATTTACAAAGCTACCGAGCCTGTCAAGGTTACCATAGCCTATAAGGTAACCAAGTACGACGTCACCGACTACTACTTTTTGGAGGCGGGCGAAGGTGTTTTCTCCGGCTTGCCTTCCAGCTTCATGAACGAAGCTGATTGCTTCTCTATCGCAAGCATGACGGTGGAAGCTCTTACAGACAAGGCAACTGAGTTTACTCTGGCAGGCCTTACTACCGAAAAGATCCCCGTGCCTAATAATTCTCTGTATATCGAAAATGATCGTTTTAAATTGGGTATCGACATGGGCTGGGGTGGTACTATCAACTACATCAAAGATAAAAACGCCACAATCGCGAGCCTTAGAAATCTGGTTAACAAGCATGACACAGGCCGCCTGATCCAACAGTCCTTCTACGGCACCGGTCCCATTGAGGGCGTGTATGAACCCGGTATCTCCTTTGACACCCAATGGAACTACAACCCCGTGCAGGGCGGCGACCAATACAACAACTCCAGCCGTCTCATTGACCTTGTGGTAACCGAGACCTCGGTCTATATTAAGTCCCAGCCCCAGGATTGGTCGCTGGACAACAAACTGACACCCAGCTACATGGAAAACACCTACACCTTGAAGAATGACCATATCCAAGTGGATAACCGTTTCGTGGACTTTTCGGGCTGGGAGCATCCCCACAGGGGACAGGAATTGCCCGCCCTTTACACCGTCAGCTACCTGGATACCTTCGTGTGGTATGACGGCGATGCCTCTTGGACAAATGACACCCTCTCCTCCCGCGATGATCTGAACTTCTGGGGTGACTCAAGATACGTAGCCGATTGCACCTTCTCCATCAAGGAGAGCAACCAGGAAACCTGGTGCGCCTGGGTCAACACTGCCGATAACTACGGCTTGGGTATTTACGTCCCCAAGGTAGATCAGTTTAAGGCAGGCCGTTATGAATACGACGGCAGCAAGGATGCTATGGGAGATTCCACCAACTACGTGGCTCCCGTCAATATGTTGAAGCTGGTCTCCTTCAAGCCCTTGGAGTACAGCTATATTCTGACAGCAGGCAGCCTTGAGGAGATCCGATCTACCTTCACCACTCACAAGGACTTCAGCACCAATGCTTCTCTGAACGAAAACTACATCAGCCTTCGTGTACCTTCGGTAAAGGGCGATATCACCAAATTGATCTTCGACTCCCAAAACAATGTCGGCGCCCTGACCAATCCTTTCAGCACTACCACAACTTACGACGAAGCACAGAACGCAGCGAAGCTGGTAGCAGGTCCCGATGGTGATGTGAACGTGACCGTGGCTTACAGCAATTACACGAAAATCACCGCCGATACCCATAAAACTTTGAAGATCGAGTATATGATCCCCACTGATAACAGCAGCCGTGCTTACGAATGCGACCTCTTCCTTTGCGCAGGTACAATTCAAGAGGCCTCCGGAGATGCCCGCCTGCGTAAATCCCTCATTGTGGACGGCGAGTATCACATCCTGGAGATTGACCTGTCGGCCTACAGCTTCTGGAAGGGTGACATCCATAAGATCAGATTTGATTATTTTGATTTCTCCTCCGAGGGAGACGTGATGTTTGTAAAGAGCATCACTTTGGAGTAAGAAGCCCTTGTGAATTGTTGTTCAGGAGCGGTTACCGCAGTGCTGTAGGGCGGGGGCTTGCTCCCGCCCTACAACAAGGTTATCATAAACCCCTAAACAACCATTTACCAAACAATCAACCAAAGGAGAACACCATGAATCAAACATACGCAACCTATGCCGTCGAAGCGGCAGTAAAACTCCTTGCCATCGACAGCCCTACGGGTTATACCCAAAAAGCCGCGGCTTGGGTCAAAAACGAATTCACCTCCTTGGGTTACAAGGTGGATTTGACCACAAAGGGCGGCGTGATGGTTACCCTTGCGGAAGGAACTCCCAAGAATCAGAATAATGGCCTTTTGCTGGCCGCGCACACCGACACCTTGGGCGGCATGGTATCCGAGATCAAAGGAAACGGCCGCTTGCGTCTCACCAACTTGGGCGGTATGAAAGCGGACAATGGAGAGACAGAAAATGTCCGTGTCCACACCCGTGGCGGTAAAACCATCGAGGGTACTCTTCAGCTTTGCAACGCATCGGTTCACGTCAACGGAGACTACAGTACCTCTCCCCGCAACTTCAACACCACCGAGGTGGTACTGGACGAGGATGTTAACTCCGCAGACGATGCCCGCGCTCTTGGCATCGAGGTAGGGGATATCGTGGCCTTCGAGCCCCGTACCCGCGTTACAGATTCGGGCTACATCAAGAGCAGATTCTTGGACGATAAACTGTCCGTAGGTATTCTCTTGGGCCTTGCCAAGTTCTTGAAAGATGAACACGCCACCCCCGACCGCCCTGTATACGTTCACATCACGGTCTACGAGGAAGTAGGTCACGGTTGTGCCGCCTCTTGCCCCGCCGGCGTGACCGAAGGAATCAGCGTAGATATGGGTTGCGTAGGCGCGGGACTGGGTTGCACCGAAAAGAAAGTGTCCATATGCGCCAAGGACTCCCACGGCCCATACAACTACGATGTGGTGGGCAAGCTCATTGATGCTGCTAAAGCCCAAGGGGCGGACTACGCCGTGGACGTTTATCCTTTCTACGGCTCCGACGTGGAAGCCACCCTCTCTGCAGGTGTTGATATCCGCCACGGTCTCATAGGCCCCGGCGTGTACGCCAGCCACGGCTACGAAAGAAGCCACGTGGAAGGCGTGTGGAATACCTTGAAAGTGTTGAAGGGATATCTGGGAGTGTAATAACACCGAAGCCGCCCTCGTTTACAAACTCTTTGACTGCAAAAAATAAACGCTAAAAGCAAAGAAGGAACTCATCATGAAAAAAATGCGCAAGATCCTCTCCCTCCTGCTCTCTACCCTCATGATCCTCACCCAGCTTGTGGTGGTATCCGTAGTGGATATTGCCGCCGCTGAAGGAGTCACGGGTGCCACCCAAATCACCACCGAGAGCATTCACCTCAACGGCGAGGACACGGGCGTGACCCACACCCAAATGCTCCTGCCGAAGGGTTCCAAGTACGCCTTGTACTCCGACGGTGTTCTAAACGTGGCAGAGATATCCAAGGACAACGGCGCTGTATTCAAGGTCATTAACCACGGCACCTACAACTGGGGCAAAGCCACCGTGGGCGATGCTGCCGTGGCTTACAACCAAGCCAATGAAAACAGCACAGTACTGGCGGCTGTCAATGCCTGTCCTTGGCTCATGGCCACCACCGACTACGACGGAGATCACAAATCTTCCACCGGCCCCTCGGTCAAGGGCGGTGCGGGTGGTTCTATGTCCATGGGCTTTATGATGATCGATGGTGAAATTTGGAACACCAACTGGCTTTCTGATGAAAACAAGATGGACAATAAATATTACACTGACTGGCAGGTGTCCGGGCAGTCCTGCTTCTACGTACTGGCCGACGGTACCTACGATATCGGTTCCGCCCCCAATCTGACCATTGCTGCTATCAATACGGCCAATAGCAAAAAGGTCACGGTGGACGGCATCAACCGTCTGCCCGCACCTAACTCTGTCATTGTTTACAACAAACGTGCTTACAGCGAATCTTTGGCCTATGAGGACGCCTACGAGGTGTATTTGGAGTGCGCCACGACCGCCTTTGGCGTGGACGATTCCGTAACGGGTACCGTCACCCATATTTTCAAGAGTGGGGATACCGCCAAGCGTCCTGAGATTGGCGAGAACACCGTGATCATTTCCGCCCGCGGCAAGGGGGTATCCAAGTTGGAATCTTGTGGGTTTAAAGTGGGTGGAAAAGTGTCCGTGGACGTCACCAACAAGTCCGGCTCCGCGGGCAACGCCGTGCAGATCATCGGAGGCTTCTTTACCTTGATGGAAAACGGCAGACTCACGGGTCAGCCCACCAACCAGGATCAGTACCCCTGCTCTATCGTAGGCATCAAGGAGAATGGCTCTGCCATCCTCATCGGTATCACCTCTCAATCCGACAAGAAGTATCAAGGTAGCCGTCAGATGGATCTTCCTTCTCTCTGTAAAGAGCTTGGTTGCGTGGATGCCCTGCTCTTCGACGGCGGCGGATCCTCCACCTTTGTGACCTTAGAGGAAGGCGCTTACATCCGCAGAAACGGTTGCTCTGACGGTCAACCCCGCGTGTTGGGCAATAGCTTAGCCATTGTTTACGATGACTACAAGGGTGACGATGTAGACGGCAGTTACAATGCTGCCTCCGGCATCGGCCTTTTAGACGGAGAGCAGAATGACAATCGTCCTGCAGGCTATGTGGCTCCCCCCGAGGTCTTCGATGAAAACGCTGATCTTTTGACCTATCCTAAAACCAACATTCCTTTTGCTTCTGTGGTAGATTGGATCAACGGCGTAGGCCTCGACGGCACTCCATTGAATCCCTACACCGACTTGGCAAGCTATCGCAATCTCACGACCGATGTGGCGCAAAATGCCCAAATTGACGGCAAAGCCCTGACCACCGACGATGACTATTGCCTCTCCATTTCCGGTTGGGTCCAAACCGCGAGCGGTCAGAAGAACTATTACTGGTCGGTTGACGGCTATAGCTGGTATACCTGCGTCAGCGGTACCACCGCCACCGCCACCGAGGAGATCACCGCAGCCGCCATGACCATGACAGGATTAGAAACTCTGTCTGCCGCCAACGGACGCTTTGGTAAGATCGCCGCCGGCCTTTCGGCCTACGAGGGTCAGACCGTAAATCTTTACTTTGCTGTAGCAGACCCCGAAGATACGCTTACCACCATCTTGACGATCAACGAATTGACCGTCAGCCATAAGCACGTCTATGACCACGATTGCGATGAAGATTGCAACCGTTGCGGTGAAACGAGAACCACGGTGGGTCATATTTATGAGTACGACTGTGATACGGACTGCAATATCTGTGGCACTGAAAATTCTAATATCGGCGAGCATACAAATCAAGACGGCGACTTTAAGTGCGACTACTGCGGCGCTGACGTAGCGGGAGAGATTCAATCCACCGTTCCCACCGAGCCCATGACCGAGACTGAAAGTGACAGCACCCCCGTTTCCGGAGGTTGTAGTGGCAGCATGGCCTTCTCAGCCATGAGTCTTATGATCATGATGGTCTGTTTTGTATGCCTGAGAAAAAAGGAAAAAGCATAATTTGCTCCATAACATAAAGGGCGGCTCGCAAGAGCCGCCCTTTGATCTTATTCGTCAGGCAATTCATAAAAGGATCTCAAAAATGTCACGCTTTCGGGGCCGCTTGGCTGTTCAAAGCGCTTCTCTCCTCTGTGCTGATACATGAGCGGAACCGCACGATTTCCCGCTACCAGAAAATGCTCAAGAAGCGGTATTTCAAAAAGTCGCAAAGCACTCTCCAACGTATCCGTCATTTCCAGATCCGCAGAGGAAGGAATAGGCAGACCATCGGGATGATTATGGGCCACCACAGCATAGGAAGCGTGCTTCTCCAAGGCTCTTTCTGCAATCCGCCTTGTCACCACGGGAACACTGTTGACCGTTCCGAGAGATAAAAGGGTGCAATCCAAAATGTGCATACTGTTATCAAAAAGCATCAAATAAAATTGCTCTACCGTCGCACCCACAAACAGAGATTTTGCATATCGACTCAACTTAGTAACAGTATGAAAAGTATCCTTAACATTCTCTTTTTCCATGCTGTACCGTCTGAAAAGCTCTGGCAGAAACGAGATAAAGGTAGCAGCCACAGGGCCTACCCTCTTCACCTTGACAAGCTCTTCGTAAGAGGCCTCCAATACCCCAGCCAAGGAACCAAAGGTTTCCAGCAACTCATGGGCGATATCATTGGTATTGCATCTGGCATGAGTATGAAACAAAATGAATTCCAAAATCTCGTGAGGTGCAAATCCGTCGAGGCCGGAAATCCGATAGCGATCTCTCATGCGTTCTCTGTGTCCCGTGTGAAGATTTTTGGCTTGCTCGCCTTCGGGCAGATACTTGGTATCCTGAGTAATTTCATGATCAAAGTTATCCATACATCTCTCCTTCATAGTTACAAAGAAGGCTACCGCACTTACGTACAGCAGCCTTCGATTCACATTTCTCCCATATAGCTCTATGGAACAGCTTGCATCACACGTCATTTTGGAAGAAATATCTGTTGAATCCTTAAAATGCGATGGTATTCTCGATATAGGCCTTCAGATCGGCAATAGGCAGTCTCACCTGCTCCATGGTATCACGATCACGAACGGTCACACAACCGTCTGTCTCAGACTCGAAGTCATAGGTGATGCACAGGGGCGTACCGATTTCATCCTGACGACGATAGCGCTTACCGATGGAACCGGTCTCGTCAAACTCCATGTTGAAGTACTTGGACAGCTCGTCGAACACCTCACCGGCCTTGTCGGAGAGCTTCTTGGACAGGGGCAGGACGGCGGCCTTGACGGGAGCCAGAGCAGGATGCAGGTGGAGCACTACGCGAACGTCGTTCTTAGCGGGATCTACAATTTCCTCATCATAAGCGTCGCAGAGGAAGGCCAGAGCCACACGGTCAGCACCCAAGGAAGGCTCGATGACGTAAGGAATATACTTTTCATTGGTCTCAGCGTCGAAGAATTCCATGGACTCGCCGGATACGGTCTGATGCTGGGTCAGGTCGTAATCGGTACGGTCGGCAATACCCCAAAGCTCGCCCCAACCGAAGGGGAACAGGAACTCGATATCGGTGGTACCCTTGGAGTAGAAGCACAGCTCCTCAGGGCTGTGGTCGCGGAGACGCAGGTTTTCCTTACGCATACCCAGGTTGTAGAGCCACTCCTCGCAGAAGCCGCGCCAGTACTGGAACCACTCCATGTCTGTGCCGGGCTTGCAGAAGAACTCCAGTTCCATCTGCTCGAATTCACGGGTACGGAACACGAAGTTACCGGGAGTGATCTCGTTGCGGAACGACTTACCGATCTGACCCACGCCGAAGGGCATCTTGCGGCGGGTGGAGCGG